>JAYUTK010000035.1:0-20564 GCA_043755195.1 Gallionellaceae bacterium | reverse complement strand
GGTTGAAGATGTGCGAAAAAAATCAAAAAATGTTCGGAGGGCGTAGTCACTCTACGTTGACAGAACATTTTTTGATTTTTTTCGTGCAGATTCGGCCTGTTGAGCGTCCGCAGTAGAATGCTAATGGAAAATCTGGGTTGAACCTCATTATCGCCCCCTAGGCGTGAGAGGACGGATAAAACAAATCCCCCCGCGCGTCACTAGGATAGACGCGGGCTTGACGGACATGTTTGGATTATTTATTGGATAGGTGCAATTGAATCATCGCCCACAAGCAGCACCAGTGCTTAATCTACGTTTTTCTGATTTTCCAAATACTGCTAAATGTACTGTCAAACATTCCATGCTTGCCCCATTAAACCCACCCTAAAAATTTTTTTGCTTGCGCAGCATCTCGGATATTGCGCGTAGCAATTCACGCTGTCCGCCATTATATCCATTGCGCACCGATCTTGCCTTGCCTTCCATTGACCGCAGTGGGTGTCTGATCTAAGTTTCCAGCGGTTCTTGTTGCAGCAAGTGCGCATTCTCCGCCGTGACCAACCTCAATATCAAATAAGTGGCTTTCCATTCCACCAGCGTATTTGGCGGCGGGTCTTCCCAGTCCCGCAAGACACGCGCAGGCGGTTTCCTGACCGGTGCGGGCAGATAACTCACCGAACAGCATTTATATTCTCGCATAATAACCACCCATTCTACGCTCGACATTGCTCGCCTGTTGATATATATTACTCGACATCGAATAATAATTGCTAGGTATTTATGATTAGTTGCCGTCTTTCCACCATCCTCGGCGCGAAGCGTCTCAAGGTATCCGACGTATGCCGGGCGACTGGCATTGCGCGTGCCACCATTGACCGCTACTACTACGACAAGGTGAACAGCTTCGACCGCGAAGTGCTATCCAAGCTGTGCGATTTTCTGCAAGTGAAGCCCGGCGATTTACTCGTAGCAGTGGAACAGGGCAATCTGTTTGCCACGAACAACGAAATCGCGCCTGGCTCATCTGCCTACCCTGTCACCACAGAAACGATCTACACCGGAAATGAGATATTGAGAGAACCCGTGCAGAAGCCATGAACGCTCCCGTCCACGCCAAAGCCTACAATCTGCCGCTGCGCTCCAAGCTATTAGATTGGCTGGAAGCTACCCCGCAAAAAGTGGCCTCTCCGCAGCAATGGCAAGGCATGTTGAACAATCTGAAAAACGTGCGCAATGAGGAAATTGAGCGGGCAGAATTAACCGATTTCGATTTCTACTACAAGCCGGATTTTCGTATCGGCAAAGAAGAGATTATTGAAATTGCGAAGTGCAAACTCGCCTCGTGCCGCCCTACCCTAAAATCTTACTGGGATCAGGCTTTCCGCCCCAGCCTCGACATGAAGACTATGATCGACCAACTGCCCAAGCGCGTGGAAAAAAAGGCCAAGCGGTTTGTCGAGCATGCGCAAACCTGCTATCAGCATCCCTCCATCGGCTACTGGATTATCAAGAGCAGCTATGAAGACATCATCACGGTTGCCCCGAACTGGATTGTGCTGGATCACAAAGGCAAGATGCTCAATAGTTGCTGGTTCCCCAGCGCACTGGAAGCCTTTGATGCCATGCACCAAGCCATCCGTAAAACTTTACACGACTACGGGCAGGAACAGCCGATTGCCTGCTATGACGAATACGCCTTCTTGGGCGGCAAAAACTATCAGGAATGGTTTATCTGCCTACCCAAGTGGCCGCTGCCTTACCGTGACGGCCATTTCAAGCTGAATCAATTGCTGGTGCATATCCGCACCACCGAGCGCATTGACCATGACGGCAAACCGCTACTGATGGTGGAAGAAATTCAAAGCCCGTGGCACGCCGATATTCGCAAACATGGCGGCACCACCGATAAAAATGAAGTCGGCAAAAATGATCTTGTCGCCGACGCACCCTTTGGCAAGGAGTGGCACGAACTCGCCATCAAAGCCGTCATCGCTCTGGCCGTCAAACAAAACTGCACCCAGATTGGATTCACCACCGGCAAACAACAATGCGAACGCTGGTGGAATATGAAAGGGCTGATAAACCTCTACGACCTTGATATACCCAAGTGCCTGAAAAAAATTGCCACTCAATACGATTGCGCCAATGGCTGGACGAGCATCATCACACGCAAACCCATCGGCAAAGTGCGCCGCACACCAAAGGGAGAATGGGTCGTGCAGGACGCAAACAAAATACCACTTTCCCCGCCCGTCAAAAGCAAAGATGTCGCCCTGTTTTTCTTGAACCAGCGCGGTGATCTGGTGAAAGAACAAATCCGCGTGCTGCAAGTTTCCGACAAGCTCAAGCAAGCAATGACGGCAGGCGAAATCCCCTTGTTTGGCTGGTAAGAATAAGGAAAAGAAAAATGACCGGACGAGAATTCAAGCTGCTGCTCAACGCCAACGCGCTTAAACATATTCAAGTGCATTACGCTGTGATGTCACAAGGCTACATGATTGTCGCCGACGGCAATCCGCTGGAAACTACCAAGCGCGAAACGCGGGAATTTAAAACACTGGATACCGCAGCCAAATTTTTGTTCAAGATGGGCGTGGCGGATTTTGCGGTGAAGCTGAAAACGAATGTCGGCTAAGACTGATTATGAAGCGACAGCCTGCTCCAGCGTAGCGACGGGCAGATACAGGCACAGCGGATTGTCCACACAAGCAATAAACCCCAGCTTCACATAAAACGCTTGGGCTTTGTCGTGCTTGGCATCCACCACCACGGCATAGAGCCCCACACGCTGAGAGAACTCCACGGCCAAGCGTAAAGCAAACGCCAACAAATTCTGACCGATACCTTTACCCTGATGCCGCGCATCCACCGCCAAACGCCCGATGCGCAACATGGGAGCGGGATAACGCGGCAATTTCAACTGGGAAGGTAACGAAGTCGTGGCAACTTGACCTGCGCTCACCGTTACAAAACCGGTGACTGTCACGCCATCCTCCGCAAGTGCCACATAGGTCTTGCCAAAGCCGCGACGCTGTTGCTGCCCTGCCTGCCGCAGGAGAAAATCATTCAGCGCAGCCTCACCACAATCAAACCCTTCGCGACGATGCTGCACACCCAGCAACTGAATGATGGTCGTCATTTAACGGAAAACTAGCGCAGCGATGCGATTGCCCCCTATCCCACCGGGAGAGGGTTGGGGTTGGGGTGAGGGAACGGGCACGGCAATGATGCCACTCCGAAGAATAAAGCTTGCCATGCCCGTTAACGACGCGCCATCAGCTTGCGCAAAGCAGACTTGGGTTTGGGGGGCTTCTCGATAGATGCAGTGAATGCCTCGAAGTCCCGCTGATTCATCAACAGCGTATCCGTCTCCGACACAATACGTCGGGCAGCATCAAAGGCGTTCTGCAACATAAAGCTAGAAACCGTCGTTCCCATCAACGCGGCGGCACGCTCGATCATTGCCTTAGCTTCGGCACTGGTGCGCAGATTGATTCGGGCTGATTCATTGGTAAGGGTGGCTGGCATGGCATTGTCTCCTAAAACAGATACGGCAATTGTACGTCATTTTTACGCACAACACACCGGATGCCGTAGCCAAAATTCTATTCGAAGTGGGGGTGGCGGATTTTGCGGTGAACTGAAGACGACGGGATGAAGCAGCCACGGCATAGGCTTATAGCTGCGAACTAAACGGCAGAGTCTTGATGTAGTTCTCCATGAAAACCCAGTCCGGCTGCCCGGCTTGATCTGTTGGCAATTTAATAACGGATTGCTCCATTCGCTCAAGGTGCCATTTACGTCCATAGTTGAAGCGGTATTTTTCTTGTCGGATTACAGTACACAAAAATAGTGCAATGGCTGGTGTCATATCAAAATTTGCGTACAGCACATTGACATCATCAGTAGCCCAGAATGGCGCTGGCTGATAAAAGGCTTCAGCTACGGAACCGTTGTAACTTACACTGATTGTATTTCCGTCATGAATAGGCGCTTGTCCAATCATCGAAGTAATTCCATTCTTTGAATCTGTTGCTCCAATGAATGGAATGTTTCCGATGGTCATGTTCTCTTTCGTTAGGCGTTTTCCCTTACGCAAACTAAACATGTTTGATAGTTTGAACGGCTGCCAGTCGGAAGCCGCCAACACAAGTGGTGGTTCGGGGATGTATGGTTTGTCTGCGCCGTCGTATATATCTAGATTTGCTTCATGCACCCAAGCTGGTAAATCTACTGGCGATGGAATTAGAATTTCTCGTATCGTCCGATTAGCTTGACGACCATAGCTGTACCGGTATTTATTGGCGCGAATACAAGCACAATAGTAGAGCTTTTGCGCATCGGTAAGCAGAATGCGCGGGGTGAGATAATAAAGGTCTCGTCCGGAGTAGAACGGCTCGGTTTGTAGAAAAGATTCCATGACTGACCCACCTCCAGCAACGGTAATCACTCCGGCGACGATGGGTGTTATGTCTGGTAGCTGCTTAACTTTGGCAGAGACACCGTTGTTCTGTGCGGTACGCGAGACGAAATTGATCCCGCTGTGATCAAGTTCTAGTGCATTCAGTTCAAGGTTGACACCGTAGCTCACCTCAAACAACTCGCTAATTTTCATCATCACAACGCCCACTTCCTGTTTCTAAAGACTGCGCGCCCAGTAGTTTGAATATGGCGAAATTCCTGACAACTTTCTCAAAGTCTGCTTGTGTGATCTGACTGTAGTCAGTTTCCATGTAGGCTTCGGCACACCATTCATCTTTATGCGTGACTTGTTGCATCACGCTTTCTCCGGCATGAACCTCACGGTTACGGAACATTTCTACCCAGCGATCACGGATGCTTTCCCACTGGTGATTTAGGTCAATACGTCCTTTGTGCTTGGTTTTAACGAAGCCGTCCTTTTTCCAATAGCCGAACCATGTTTTTTTGTCCGATACTGAATGTGGAATACCCGCCGTCCACACCATAATGCAAGTCACCACGCCAACCGGATAGAAAAGATCATCAGGCATGGACATTACGGCTTCCAGCGTGTGATACCGCATTAATTCTTCACGCATGGGATGTGGGGATATGGCACATGACATTGGCACGATGGTAATACCTATCCCGCCTTTAATTAAGCAATCGAGCATCTGCTTGACGAAAACAAGCTCGTGTAAAGCCGCATCACCTTGCGAGTACGGCGGATTCAGCAATCCAACATCACACTCAAATTTTTCTTTTATCTCATCAATAATGGCCGGGGTGAAGCAACTGCCTTGGTAGAGATTTGCTTTGCCATCGCCGCGCAGAATCATGTTGCTGGCAGCTAGCGCATACATGCTTGGTTGATTTTCAATGCCAATCAAACCCTGTTTTTTGATCCGTTCTTTTTCCGCTTGAGTGACAGCTTGCTTCATCATCTGGTGCATAGCAGACACTAAAAAACCAGCCGTACCAGCGCAAATATCCAGCACCGTGCTAGTTTTTTTGACGTTGGCTAGCTTTGCGAATAAATCGGTGATATGTCTCGGTGTCAGAACAATGCCCAGTGCTTTCTTGTCTCCGCCCGTGTATTTAAGGAACTCCCCGTAGAATTGTCCAACAACATCAAAGTCGTGATAAACGCTAACGAATGGCCGCACTTTTTCATTTAGCATGTGAATCAACTCATACAACACACCTTTTTGAAATTTCGGCGTGGATTTGCCAAGCTCAGGATGCACGGCAATAGTTGAGTATGGCTGTGTCATGTTGTATTTTTTTGCTTGCGGAAGAGATGCTTTATCAATCTCCTCATTGATAACTTTATGCCACTGCCTCTGCAAATCAGATGGCCTGTAGGCATCGTAAGATTTTGAGAATGCCTCATTTTGCAGCGCAATCAATGTACCGCTAACCAACAACGGTTTTTCACTTTCTGTCAGCCTGGCATGGTCACGCATGAAGTCGTGCAACTCACGGGAAAATGCCATCAATTCTTCATGGCGCAGTCGTTGTACGGCGGGATCGAATGTTGCGTGCTCGATGTATTCAGACCACGAAACCAGTGAGGTGATAGCCGCGCCTGTTTTCGCTTTGAGTTGCTTTGATTGAGGTGTACCTTTCGCATGTAGGAAGGTGGATACTTTGAGCTGTTGTATGGTTTGCCCGCTCACCGCAAGCGCAATCACGTTGTAGCCTTTTGACAGGTGTGCGGCGTAATGCATCGCGCCATCCACGGCATAACCTGCAGGATCATCGCGATTAGTGCTTTCGTGATGCCTCACGTCAGCCTTGCATTCAATGACAACAAGGAAGTCTGGTGATCCAGCAGAACTAATTATGAATTCTGGCGCGCCCTTACCACCCCTGCCAGTCTTGCTAGCGTTTTTCAATAATCGCTTAACGGCATCTATTTGGCTTTTCTGAGGTTCGACGGCAATGCCGTTTTCTGGAGAGTAATATCCCAATTCCTCTAACTGCTTGCGCACCAATTCTTCAGTAATTCTTTCGTTTGGCATTTTTCGCACCCGATACAAATCTACGATATTCGTAGAGTATAAGCGAAAACAATCTACGAATATCGGAGGATGCCTAAACAGCCTCCTGCCAAATCTGTCTTTAGCCGTCGCCTACGCGAAGCACGGCTACGCTCTGGTATTGCGCAAGACCGACTTGGTGTCATGATCGGGCTGGACGAAGGATGCAGCAGTGCGCGAATGAGCCGATACGAGAGTGGCGTGCATGAGCCGCCTTTCCCTATCATTGAGAGTATTGCCAGATTTTTGAACGTGCCTGTCGCCTATTTCTTTTGCGATGACGATAGACTTGCCGAAATCATGTGCATCTATTCATCAGCGAACGAAAAAACACGTCAGGCCATATTCGATTCCGTGGCCGCACTCGATGGTAAGTCAGCAAAGTAACCGAAAAATCCAGCTGCGCCAACACTTCCGCACCCTCATGCCAGACAATCAGCGCGCCTTGCTGGAAATTGCCAAGGTGCTGAACCGCTTACAGCGAAATAGCTGATCCATTCTTCAAATAGCCCTAATTTCCACACCTTGAAGTAATATGGCTTTAAGTACATAATTCGCCCATGCCTTGGAACGTGCTCTTTCACGCCGAGTTTCAGGCGATGGGTGGCGCGCTCCAGGATGAATTGCTCGCCCACGCCCGGCTCCTTCAGGAATTCGGCTCTCACTTGGGCAGGCCAACAGTGGATACGCTCAAAGGCTCGAAGCACGCGAATATGAAAGAGTTGCGTTTCGATTGTGCAGGCGGGGTATGGCGGGTGGCTTTTGCATTTGATACGGAACGCGCGGCAATCCTGCTGGTGGGCGGGGATAAGGGCGGTGCAGATCAGCGACGATTTTATAAAAAGCTGATCGCCAGCGCTGACGCGAGGTTAGCCGGCATCTGGCTATGCTCAAGGCGACCAGTGTTTCAAAGAAAGTACAGGAGAAAAATCATGGCAAAAAATCTAAATGATGTATTGGCTGCGCTGCCGCCCAAGCGGCGTGCAAAAGTGGAACAGCGCGCGGGTGAACTGGCAACGCTCAAGGACTTGCGCCTGGCCGTTGCGCATACTCAACAAGACCTCGCCGCAAGCCTGGGTGTAGGTCAGGATACAATCTCGCGCATTGAGCGCCGCAGTGACCTGTTGCTCTCCACGCTACGCCGCTATGTCCAGGCAATGGGCGGCGAACTCGATCTGGTTGCGCGCTTCCCCAATCGCCCGCCCGTCTTGCTCGATCACATCGCGCAACAGCCGGTAGCAAAAGGGCGCGCAGCATCAGCCAAGCCACGGCTGCTCACCCGGTAAACCTGTTGCGTGATAGCATTTGTGGCGATATGTTTCCGAAGGCTGGTGTGATGATGCCGATGGTTGACGCGCTATCCATCCAGTCCCAGCAATCTGCCACCGCCAAGGCACAAGCTACTTTTGACGCGCTGCTGGCGCAGGTATTTGTTGCATGATTATTTTTCCCAACTATCTTTCGGCTCCATCAGCGCTTGCGACGATTTCCGTTTGCCAGGAAATCCTAGGGGCTGCGGGTATCGTTGAAATCAATGCGATGCACTTACGCTTCGTCGATCCATTTGGCATGGCGATGTTGGGGGCTTGCTTCGATGAGGCCAGAAAGCAAGGCTGTGTAATCCGCGTACACCAATTATCTTCAAATTTAAGCGGCTATCTGCAACGCATGGATGTATTCACAGGTGTCGAGCTGGTGGATTGCGCCCCGAACAATGGCGCGCGCCATGATCGTAGTGATGCGTTAGTGGAGCTGACCCAGTTATGTAATCGCGCTGAGGTGGGCGATGTCGCGCACAGTTTGGCGAAAGCAATGATTGGTGATGCAGACCCCAATGATGAGCCGGATGAAATGACGGGATTTACGACTTTCGACAGATTGATTGAGCCGTTGCAGTATGCGTTAAACGAGTTGCTGGAGAACGCGCTTACCCATGCAAGGCGCGGAAACAAGAATGCCTGTGTCTGGGTTGCCAGCCAGTATTACCCCAAGAAAGATTTAATTCGCGTTGGAGTGGTCGATAATGGGTGCGGTTTCCTGGAATCGCTCCGAACCCACGTAAAGCTTCAGCACCAGCGTCATCTTGATGCCATCTTGCTGGCCTTGCAGCCCCGCGTTAGCTGCAATCGCGATTTGGGTTTGCGCACAGATTCCGTTAATCAAGGCGTGGGGCTGACTACCACTTGCAGAATCGCGGAACATGCCGGTGGCCGCATGATATTGGCAAGCGGTAATGCAATGCACAGTACGTCTGGCTATAGCGGGGCAAGCACAGGTGCATATTGGCAGGGAGTTGGAATCGCAATGGAGGTAAACCGCTCCAAGCTCGCCAATGTTCATATTGGGGAACTATTGCCGTCTTTGGATGACATACCGCCTGTGAATCTCCGGTTTGAATAAACAGTTTGAGAATTCGTTACGACTTAGGTTAATATCAACACATCATGCGCCCATCAGTATTACTTCAACCCTATGCCCACGGTCGGCTTGTCGGCCCCCGGTTAACTGCTTCCCCTATCCGGGATGAGATTGAGATCGCCTTGGCTCAAGGCACAGAGGTTGTTCTCGATTTTTCTGGTGTTGAAGCTACACAGTCATTCATCGACGGTCTCGTCGGTGTGTTGGTTCTTCAACATGGCCCCGGTGTGCTGGAACGTCTGGTATTCAAATCCTGCTCCGATGATGTGAAGGCTATTTTGCAGTTCGTTGCTGCGGATCGTTGCGACCAGTATCTCAAGTCACATTCGCATTAACATCAGCATTGCTGATTATTTGGCCAGCACTCAATGCCCGGTGTTGCGCATCTCATGGGCTAACGCCTTTGCCAGTTCGCTCACGTTCATTGGGCTATTCTCCTGCTGCGGCGTGGCCAGCCCTTTGATGATTTCCCCCTGCCTCTGATACGACACTTCGCCATAGCTTGTAAGGGTCGTTAAAACATTATCATGCCCGATGTTCTGGCTAATAGCCTTCATCTGCTCTGGTGACAGGCGGTCATTCATACCAAGGTGAACGAGCGTATCACTCAAAACTTCATGGAAGCGGCGCGGGCGTTTTTTTAACTGCCCCACCTATTTCTTATCCTGCTTACAGCCCTGCACTGCACCGATCACTGCCTGCCCTCCGTCCGCGACATAAACGTGCTGCACAACCACATTCTGCGTGCCACCGGTGCGTAACTTGTGCAAGGTGAGCATACCCTGCTGTGCCAGGTTCATCATCTTGGTTGAGATTTGGAGGCGTTTTATCCCCATTGCTACCTCATATCCGCTGCTTGCCATTGCAGCCTGTTCAAAGGCAATTTTGTGGGCCAGCGCAATTTCGTGCGCGAGTAATTTCTCCAAGGTGTTTGATGCGCCAATGGTGTTGGCGACATCTATGCCAAGTGCTACAACATCGTTGGCAAGCAGAAATTTCCCTCGCATCTCACTTGACTCAATGGCGATCAAGTCTGGGTCGGCCAGTGTGTCCTTGAGATAACCGGGTGACGCAGCAGCTTCGCCACTGGCAATCAGCGCACTTTTAGCTCGCCGGTTGCCGTGACTCTTGAGTGCCACAGCAGCATGCCCATGCCAGTTTGATTGACGATCGTGGTGATTCGCATCTTCAATTTCGCCAGCGGCACGATTGCGACGGGATAGTGCGCGATTCTCTTCATGCTTCACATGCTCGTTTACAGCTTTGGTAATCAGATTGCATCCAGGTGTTTCATTCGCCAGACAAGCAGGGCATAGCCATGCAACGCCAGTGTGAATGAGCGTATCGCCGAGAGCCGGGCGATTTTTGCACGTGTCGCACACTGCCGGGGGAAGGAAGACTCTGCGCGGCATTACTGCTTCCCACCGTTTCCGGAAACAGCCTTGTGACCCATGCGGATAAGGCCGTCCAGGACTCCGGCAATGCAGGGTTCACTGGTTGCCAAGTGGTGCTTGATGATGTCCATAACGTCCGGCGAGGGGAAGTAGTCTATTCGTGGATGCTGCTGACGGTAGCGTCGTACTCGCAGGGTGGTGGGGGCAATAATGCGTCCACGCTTTTTCTGTTCAGTTTCCATTTTATTTCCTTCCTGTTCAATCACAAGCACGTTGTGGCGATTCATCTTAGGGCATCATTTTGGTACTTGATACAGGTCACATAGACGCCAGTTCACCAACTCCCATGCACCGGTTATCGGTCGCAGATGGTGTGGCACTCTGACAAGATCAAACGTCCATTTTCGCAGAGGCAACGCGCTTGTTGGTGGAGCGTTAATTTTCTTGCGTTGGGACGATGCAGGTATGCCGTTTTTCCAGCCAATACATTCAGCCGTTGGAACCCCACGCCTTTCGTGATAGCTGCATTCCTCGGTGCAATATCCTTTCTGCCGATAAGCGAGAAATTCCGCTTGCAGATAGCGCACACCACAACTAAGGCAATTTCGGTAAGTGAGCATCATGCTTTCACATCCGGCTGGTGAAGATGCTTCGGGATGCCGCTGCGCCCAGCTTTGCCAACTATCGGTTTGTTGCGGCGCTGTTTCTTGTGCTGCTTGCTGACAGGTAATGGTGGTAATGAATTGTTTCCCGTGGTCGGCACAGTAAAGCTGCTCAAAAGAGCATTTTCTGTTCCGCTGGTCGGCACAGTGGAGGGGGTCGCTGTTCCGCTGATCGGCACAGCACTGTTCCGCTGGTCGGAAGGCGCATCGCGTTTTTTCTGGGGGGCTTTGCGCCTTGGGGTATCGGGTAATTCGCACTTTGCCCAATTGCCTTTGTAATGCTCGTTATAGGTGTTTATGGAAAAATCCAACCCCTTTGCATCACTCATTGGCAACCATGTCAGCGCATACCAACTGCAATCTGCGTTTAGCCCACCCTGTCTGGTTTGAACAACCAAGCCACGTTGAATCAATTCGTCGCGCATTTTTTTATTCTGGCTTGCGCTAGGCCACCCCTTCTTGGCTAGCCATTTATTCACAAGATGGAGGTGTCCGTTGTTTTGGCCGTTGTGCTGTTGCATTAGCGCGAACAGAAAAGCCTTCGCTTTGCTGCTTGCACCAATGAACGCTTTGCTACTGCACACAGGAATAAAAATTGATGCGTATGGTGCAGGGCATGGTTCGGGGAATTCGCGTTTAGTTTTCGCCATAGCAACCCCCGGAAAGGTGGCACAGAAGCAGATATAAGCCCCATGCGGCGATACCAGCGTCAGGCCAGATGTAAGGCAATTGCGCCAGCAGCATTTGGAAGCGTTCTTTCCACGATGCGCTATTCATGCGGCCTCCCCGTTTTTATTGCGCATCGTCCCAAGCCAAGCCTTATGAAACTCCCTCATCGACTCAACTTCAGCCGCCTCAACCTCCAGCGCTCTGCCCCACACGGACAGGTCAATCTCGGCCTCTATCGCCTCTCTGACTCGTTCGCGAAGGTCAGGTGGTGGCATAGCATCAAGTTCGGCACAACGCTGGCCGTAGCGCTCTACAAACCATGTGTGATTTGGGTCGCCTGTCTTTGTGCTGGCGTCAAATTGCGGGATGCCCACGATGTCATCACGCAATAGCCCAATGCGCCGCAGGTCAACATCAGCGCCATACTTATCGAGCCGTTTTGGCAAGTCGCGCTCGGACATAGCCATGCCGCTGGGGTCATAATCCCCGAGATACAACGCTATCAGCGGCACGTCGCTATTCGTAGATTCGTCGGCAATATCATTCACCACGGTCGCAGATGAAAAGCCGTGCATCACCCGCAACGTAATCCCCAGTTCGTCCAGTACCGGCGCAAGCGTTCCGCGCACCGTCCCTTTCTCAGCCCAAACTTCGACGCGGACTTGTTGGTCTTGCCAGTTATCGCGTCGATACCCTCTCACCGCCGCGTCAACGATGCTGTCGGGGTCTTGCCATCGTCTGGGACGTTCTGCCGCTCGGGTTTCGTCAACGATCCACGCCCAAGGGATAACGCCGTCTTCACGCGCACGCGCAAGTTGACGTGAAATTGAATTCGTCGAATTTTTGCTCATGTCGGGGATCAGCTTGGCGTTGAAAAGCTGGTAGCACACCGCCCGCACGCTACACGGTTGGATCGCTTTGAGGATGCGCTTTATCGCCCCCAGTCGCGCCTTCACCTGCTCTGACGTACTTCGGGTGCGCTTATGAGGCCTGCCTGATAACGCTGTTTTTTCGGTGGTATAATTCGGGCGTGTAGTACCCGCCGCCCCTGCAAGGGCGGTTTTCTTTTGTGTAGTATCCATGTCGCACTCCTTAGGCCGTGGTGGTTAAGGATTGCTGCCATGCGATAACGTCCGATTGTTTCCAGCGTACCGATCCCGTGCCGATGGATACCGGGCGCGGAAATTTTCCGGCTTTGATTAAGCGATAGATGGATGCGCGGGATATTCCGGCGATGCGCTCGACTTCTTTGCGACGTAACAGGAAGTCTGTTAGTTGTTGTGCAGCTTGATTCATGGTGTACCCCTTTGTGTGAGAATGAGACTGGGTGCAATCATGTAACAAGTGTGAGTTAGTAAAATATAGCCACGAAAGGCTTACTTTTTACCAACTGATGAAGTGGGACGGCTATGCTTGAGTCATTGTCACCCGTGCATGGCGCATCAATTCCATTACATCCCGTCGTTCCTTTCCAATTCGTCGACTCATTTCCTTGTCGCCCACCGACAATGCACACTTCAACACACGCGAGAAGATTCCATTGCGTGTTAGCGTGGGGGGGCTTCCAGTCTCCTCCTGAATTGCGTAGCCGATGCTTGATGCAAGACATTGCTCCGCAAATGCTGGCATACGTCCGCTCTTCTGAACGTCCTCTAGCGCGCTCACTGCTTCTTCCGTATTCTCCATGAAGAGTGTCAGGTAAGAGATGAACTTATTAACACTCACACATTGTCGGTTCTGCAAGAATTGTGACGTGAAATGGCGATCTAGCAGGCTATGGTCAGTAAGTTCAAGGGACAGAAGATTATTCAGTAACTGCTGGGCATTTTTATGGATGCCACCTTTAATCCGTGCCCTTACCTTGGAAGGCGTTACTTTCTGGATTTCTTCAGCATCCCAAACAAAAAACCGCACTGCGCGTTCGTAATCGCTGAGAAATTTTTCGCTCGGGATAGTGGGCTGAAATGACTTAATGACCTCGTTTCGCTCTGAGAGAGTAAGGATAATAGGTTTTAGATTAGTTGGCGACACGCGGCTTACATCATAAGTAAGGCGGCTAGCGCTCTTTTCATTTTTCTTTGGCATGTCGGTGTCTTTCACGCTATCCCTTCATTCAGAAGTTACGCCAGCGGATCAAGGGTGTCCGTTTTCGCCCCGTCGGGCTAGGCGTGGATAACTCGAATTATGCGCGCAGTGGTATCACTTCCGCGCCTGCTTTGAGTTTATCCAGATAATCCGCCCACGCCTGCATCATGGCAGTGCGCTCAGGTAGATACATCCGCCATGCTTCGCGCTTGTATGCCGCCTTGATCTTGTTCGGCTCTTCATGCGCCAGTTGACGCTCTAGCCATTCCTGCTTATAGCCCATGTTGTCCAGGATGGTTGAAGCCATTGCACGAAAACCGTGCGGTGTCATTTCGTTATTAGCCCACCCCATGCGCCGCAATGCCGATCTAATCGCGTTGTCGCTCATTGGCCTGTCGTGGTCGCGTTCGCCGTGGAATACATACTTGCTACGCCCTGTTAGCGGAAGCATTTCGCTCAAGACTGCCACGGCCTGCTTTGCCAACGGCACTATATGCGTAACCCCCATTTTCATTTTATCAGCAGGAATAATCCATTCCGCTTTGCCCAAGTCAAGCTCCGCCCATTCCATCTTGCGCAGTTCGCCAGGTCGCACGAATAGCAACGGTGAAAGTTTGAATGCACCCTTCACGATGTACGAGCCTTGATAGCCTTCAATGTCGCGCATCAGTTCGCCCACCTTTTTGGGTTCTGTAATCGCGGCAAAGTGTTTTTCCTTTTTGACTGGTGGCAATGCGCCGCGCAGGTCGCCAGTAGGATCACGTTCAGCACGTCCGGTTGCCACGGCATAGCGAAACACCTGCCCACAAGATGCAAGCGCACGGTGCGCCGTTTCCAGCGCACCACGAGCTTCTATTTTGCGTATCGCTGCCAGCAATGCAGGCGCAGCAATATCAGCGATAGGCCGATTACCAATCCACGGGAAAACATCTTTTTCCAGCCGGGCAATGATCTTACTCGAATGATTTTCTTTCCAGTTGGGGGCGTGACGGACAAACCACTCACGGGCGATTACTTCAAAGCTATTTTCAGTATTCGCAGCAATAGATGCGGCTTGTGCGTGCTTAACCTCGACAGGGTCAACGCCGTTTGCAATCAACTTGCGTGCCTGTTCGCGCCGTTCCCGTGCATCAGCCAGGCCAATGTCTGGATACACCCCGATAGCCAGCGTTTTACGCTTGCCTGCTAATCGGTAGTCCATGCGCCAATACTTCGCGCCATTCGGTTGTACCAGCAAATACATATTGCCGCCATCAGCCAGCCTTTGCGTCTTGTCAGTTGCCTTTGACTTGCTTACCTCTAATGCGGTCAGTGCCATGATTACCCCTTTTTGACAGTATCTAAGGGGGAAATATACTGTCAAATACTGCAAGATGCAATGGGATTGATTGATACCGTTTGGGCGTAAAAAACCCACAAAGCCTTACGCTGTGTGGGTTTGTGAGACTATTTGCTACCGCTTGAAACTGTGTTCTGGTGGTGATAGGTGGATTTGAACCACCGACCTCAGCGTTATGAGTGCTGCGCTCTAACCACCTGAGCTATATCACCGAAGACTATGACTACTTGCACTGAGTAGTTCATAGAGAGCGCGGCATTCTCCTGATTTGTTCGCCATTTGTCAATTCCGGTGAGTGTGCCGTGAATAATGGCCTACCATCCCTCGCAGTGGCTAGGTGCTGCGCGGTTTTCTGGGTGCTTTGCTAAACAAAAAGTCGTATAGCCAGTTGGGTAACAGCTTGAGAAAGAATCCCACCCAGCCCATCTGCCAAGGTACCACTGTGCATGATTTTCCTCGCTCGATAATGCGCGCAATGCGGCGCGCTGCGGCATCGGGTGACAAAATGAAAGGCATGGGATAGGGGTTGATGTCTGTCATGGGCGTTTTGATATAGCCTGGGCATATCGTGACCACGCGCACGCCGCTGCCGCGCAATTCGACACGCAGGCTTTCCAGGTAGGAAATCGCTGCCGCCTTGGAAGCAGAATACGCACCCGCACCCGGCAAGCCACGAAAGCCCGCCACACTGGCAATGCCGACTAACTTGCCGCATCCGGCTGTACGCATAGCGGCCAGAAAAGGTTGAAAGGTCTTCACCATGCCCAGCACATTAATATCCATCACGTCTTGGAAGGCCGCGATATCTTCTGCATATTCGGTCAGCGTGCCGACGCTCACGCCCGCATTGGCGATCACCACATTGGGCACACCTGCACGTTCGATGAAATCTTGCGCCGCAGCTTGCATGGCCGCTGCATCGCGTACATCTACAGAGTAGCAATAAACTTGTTTAGGGAATTGTTCAAGCAGAGGTTGCAGCAAATGGGCGCGGCGGGCAATGACACCAACCACCGCGCCCTGACTAAGATAATGTTGCGCCAGCGCCCAGCCTAGGCCGCTGGATGCGCCGCTGATGACGGCACGGAACGCCATTAGCGTTTGCCTTTACGCTCCTTGCGTACTTTTTCTATCAAGCCATCCAGTGCTTTGATAGCATCCTCAGGATGCAAACCGGTGATCAGATATTTGCCGTCCACGATCAAGGTAGGCGTGCCACGGATGTTGTAGATCTGCTGCAATTGCTTGTTACGCATCAGCTTGCTTTCGGTAGAAAAAGCATTGTAAGCATCAGTGAATTGCTTGCGATCCACACCATGTTGCACCACAAAATCAGTGGATTTTGCAGCATCAGTTAGATACAGGTTTTTCTCATTCCATGCTTTATATAATTCTTCGTCCAAATTTTTTAGCTTGCCCAGCGCATCCAGAGCATAGTGAGTTCGCGCCATCGCTTCCGCAGTGGGTTGGAAAATGGTAGGTACATAAATTAATTCCACTTCCTTGGATGTCTTTTTCCCCCAAGCATTCAGAAACGGATGCAATTTGTAACAGTGCGAACAACCATAAAAGAAAAATTCCAGAACTTCAATTCTATTGCTGCTTGTTTGCTGCGGTGGATTAACCAGTGTGTAGTCCTTGCCCAGTATGGGCTCGGCAAACGCTTGCGTAGCGCAAAGCAGTGTCAAGGCCAGGAACAGATGTTTTATTAATTTCACGTT
Source organism: Gallionellaceae bacterium (assembly GCA_043755195.1). GTDB lineage: Bacteria > Pseudomonadota > Gammaproteobacteria > Burkholderiales > Gallionellaceae > Nitrotoga. The sequence goes on along the minus strand of JAYUTK010000035.1, from coordinate 3,791 downwards.
ACTTCTCCTTTTAAGATTAAACGAAATTTTTCTGACTAACTACGTTAACTACGTTACAAATTTCTATTGAGCTCGCATGGGCGCAGCATCTACCCCATTTTTCTTGAGTGTGGAACGCGCAACATTCATTTCATCCGTGCCTTTATAAGGCCCCAAGCGTACACGATGCCACACTCCTTTGTCGGGAATGGTGGCGGTCTGCACATTGGCTTCCATACCCAACATGGCTAACTTGGCTTTTAATTTATCCGCATCATCCGCATTAGAAAATGATCCCGCCTGCAAATAATAAATTTCTTTTGCCGCAGCTTGTGCATCCGTCTGTTTGCTGCCAGATTCCGACTTGTCGCCCGTTGTTTTTGTGGGCGGGGTAGCGTCCTGCTTGTCGGTCAATACTTTGTAAAATTCAAATCTCGGCTTGTCGGTACCCGCTGTGGCAGGCGCGGGGGTGACTATGGCGGGGGAAGCTTTTTCCGTGAGTGGCTTTTCCGGGTTTAGAAATTCGCCGGGTGTTTTTTGCAAATACCACGCTACGCCTCCCGCGATAGCCAACCCCAGCAGGACACCGATTACAATGCCGATCAGCATGGGGCTGCCTTGAGATTGTGCTGATTGTCCTGATCTGTTGCTGTTATAAGCCATATTCATCCTTCACATATTAGTGGGTGCGGAAACACCCAGCAAGCCCAAACCATTTCGAATCACCTGCGCCACCGCAGCCACCAGCGCCAGCCGTGCGCGCTTGGTTGTTTCATCATCAACCAAGAAGCGAGAGGCATTATAGTAGCTGTGTAATTCTGCCGCCAACTCTTTCAAATAGAACGCGATCAAGTGGGGTGCCAAATCTACTGCCGCATTTTCAATAACCTGCGGATAATCAATCAGACGTTGCAACAAAGTCCGTTCATACTCGCTGTCCAGGACACTCATATCCGTTTGCGCCAATTCTTGCTGCGCCCCACCCCATTGCGTTAAGACGCTACAAATGCGGGCATGGGCATACTGAATGTAATACACCGGATTGTCATTGCTCTGTGATTTTGCCAAATCAATATCAAATACCAACTGTGAATCGGGGTGGCGCGCAGCCAGAAAATAGCGCGTAGCATCGCAACCCACTTCATCAATCAAATCGCGCAACGTGACATAGCTGCCCGCGCGCTTGGAAATCTTTACCTCTTCGCCGTTCTTCAGCACCGTCACCATCTGGTGCAACACATACTCCGGCCAACCTTGTGGGATGCCAGCGCCCAGCGCCTGCAAGCCGGCGCGCACCCGCGTAATGGTGCTGTGATGATCTGCGCCCTGCTCATTGATGACGCGCACAAAGCTGCGCCGCCACTTGTCCAGATGATAAGCCACGTCCGGCACAAAATAGGTATAGCTGCCGTCGCTCTTACGCATTACGCGATCTTTGTCATCACCAAAATCAGTGGTGCGTAGCCATAACGCAGCCTCTTGTTCATAAGTGTGGCCACTGGCAATCAGCTTGTTGACAGTTTCCTCCACCTTGCCATCAGTATAGAGCGCAGATTCCAGCGAAAACACATCAAAGTTCACCCCAAAAGCGCGCAGATCCAAGTCTTGCTCTCGGCGCAGATAAGCCACCGCGAAGTGGCGTATTGCCTCAGCATCGTTCACATCACCGGAAGCTTTTACATGCTGATCGTTCGCATCTACTTTTTCTTGTGCAAGATACGCGTGTGCCACATCCGCGATGTAATCGCCACGATAGCCCGCCTCCGGCCAGCTTGGGTCGTCCGGCGTAATGCCCCGGCAGCGCAACTGCACCGAGATCGTCAGATTATTAATCTGCGCGCCCGCATCGTTATAGTAAAACTCGCGCGTTACATCCCAGCCTGCCGCATGCAGCACATTGCATAGACAATCACCCACCGCCGCGCCGCGCCCGTGGCCGACATGCAGCGGCCCGGTCGGATTGGCCGAAACAAACTCCACGCCTACCTTGCGCCCCGCGCCGAGAGTAATGTGGCCGTAGCTCGCGCCCGCCTGCAACACGCCGCGCACCACGTTCTGCTTCGCGGCGGTGGTAATGAACACATTGATGAAGCCCGCTCCGGCAATCTCCAGCTTTTCGATAACATCCGATTGCGGCAGCGCCGCAATTAAAGCCTGTGCAATATCGCGCGGCGATTTACGCAAGGGCTTAGCCAACTGCATCGCCAGATTGCAAGCGTAATCGCCGTGCGCGGTCTGCTTGGGGCGTTCGATTAAGACGGTCGCACCAGCATGGTCAGGCGCAACTTCACACAAAGCCTGCGCGAATAACTCGGATAAATGGGATTTGAAATTTAATGCAGCGGACATGAAACAGCACCAGTAATCGTAAAATTCGCGCAGCGATTCGTTTGCCCCCTCTCCATTCCGGGGGAGGGTGGGGGGAAACGGGCAGCGAGTTATATATCAGGTGTGGCAACATCACCACGCCCGTAGAGAGGCGCGGATTATATCACTTGGGTGCAATCGGATTAATTATGAACTTGCTTACAGATCGGAATTAAGGGCTTGTTGAACGTCAGCTTTCGACACGTTGCAGTCGTTCAACTTTGCAATTGGTGCGCCCGAAGAGATAAATATGGGTACTGGGAAGTATCGTTCAGGTTATAAATAACCTATGCTGCAATTACAGCAAAACAAATTGCGTAGATTTAGGCTCTCTGTTTAGAGATCTCTTGGGTAGTTGAAACATCTGTTTTGTTTCGAATGGCTCAACTGGCTCAATTGAATTATTTTTCGAGTAATCCATAATCGCATTTGCAACAAATGAACCTAAATTTACGGGGACAGCGTTCCCAATCATCTGTTCCAGATTAGTTTTGCATCCAGAGAATTTGAAGTCTGCTGGAAATGTTTGTATCAAACTACGTTCTATGGTCGTTAGCGGCCTAATATCTTGCAGAGCGACATTCTCTGGATCACAGGTGTTCAGTTTATATCCCTTAGGAATAGGTCGGTTTACTCCGCGAACAGTCGGGCTAGGTTCGTCGATAGAGAATACGCCTCTTCGATTGTAGTTTCTTGGATGTCGATAGTAATATTCCACGCCCAATTTATCTCCTAAGTAATCTCGAATAGTCATGGGTTTATCCGAAAGATTTTTCTTGATTATGCTAGTCAACTGGTTATGCTTATCTCCAAAATGTCCAACCAAAAAAAACCTAGTTCTTGCCTGAGGAACGCCACAGTAAGAAGCATCGAGTATTGTAGATGTTAGGCCATAACCCGCAGTTTCGAACTGCTCAATCACATCGGTAAGAATGTGGCTTTTCTTGATTTGCTCGACATTTTCCATAACGAACCATTTTGGTTTTATTGCACAAACAATGTTCGCAAAATGGTAGGTTAGGTCTGCACGTCCTCTTGTAATATCTCGTTTCCCTGCACTGGAAAAGTCTTGGCATGGAGGCCCACCCATTATGAGGTCTGGTAGATAATTTTTTATCTTCTCTATTGCGTCTTTCTCATTAGTTAAGTCTTGTTCAAAAATTGGGTGATTAAAATTCTCCCTATAAACATTAATTGATGGATTCCAATTATCAAATGCCGCCACAACATTAAAGCCAGCTTTCTCGAAGCCAGCAGACATACCTCCGCAACCAGCGAAAAGATCAACGCATCTCATTCGAATAACCCTGGTGTATTGAACAGAATGGCATCAAAACGTCTTTCTGGACTGGCGGATTCAACTCTGAAGTGCAACTTTTGTAAGTGAATTTAGGTGGCGAGCTGCGTTAATATCGGGGCCACTTAAACGACCAAGTAAAAGGAGC
>JAYUTK010000034.1:0-20995 GCA_043755195.1 Gallionellaceae bacterium | reverse complement strand
GTTGGCGCAAGTCATAATGACCTTAACCATGCCTGAGCCAGCCTGGCCTTCCACCTCAACTGTAGCCAGTTCCGCTTGCGCTTTTTTCATGTTGGCCTGCATCTGCTGGGCTTGCTTCATCATCCCGGCTAATCCACCTTTCATCATTTTCTTGTTCCTTTACTGTATGGGTTTAATGGATTCTTCAATCAGCTGCGCGCCAAATTGAGCTTGCACCTCGCGCACAAAAGTGTCCTGCGAAATGGCTGTGGTTGCTTGCTGCTGGCGAGCTTTTAATTGCTGTTGCTCGGCTGCGGCAGGTGTAGCTGCGCTGGCCTCGCCCAGTGTAACCAGCAAACGCACCGGTTGTGCAAAATAATTCGTGAGCGCGGCCTGTAATTTTTCATGCGCTGTTTTATTGGCCATCAATTGCTTGTGCTGCGGCGCAAGATTCAGAACCATGCTGCCGTCCACAAAACTTGCCAGCGTGCAATGCTTGGCTAATTCGCGCGCCATACCCTGTATGCTTAATTGCTCTAGCAGCGTAGCCCAATCAATTTGGGCGGTGGCGCTTACGTCTAATTTTTTTAATGCCGCAATAGCGGGTGCGGGCTTGGCCACAACGTTAGCAAGTGGAGCACTGGGTCGATCATTCAACGGTACAGTTTGGATCTGCTTTTTCGGGACTTGGTTTTCAGGTAACGCTGACGCACCGACTGGCATGAAGGTCAGCATACGCAACAAGGTCATGGTAAAACCGGCGTACTCATCAGGAGCCAGATTAATCTCATTGCGCCCATGTATCGCGATTTGATAAAACAATTGAATGTCTTCGGCGCTGAATAGTTTTGCCAACTCCAGCAAGCGCACACGCTCTGGTTCATCGTCTGCAATGGCTTGCGGCACGGCCTGAGCCAATGCCACACGATGTAGCAGTGTAGCCAAATCCTGCAATGCCGCATCAAAGGCCAAGCTGCGGATCGCCATGTCGTCAGCAATACGCAACAACCCTACCCCATCGCGGTCTTGTAGCGCTTGCAGCACATCATACAAATAGCCTTGATCAATTGCGCCCAACATTTCGCGCACAGTCATCTCATCCACTCTAGAACTGGAGTAGGCGATGGCTTGGTCGAGCAGACTCAAGGCGTCGCGCATACTGCCCTGTGCGGCACGAGCCAGCAACGCCAGCGCAGCGGCCTCAAAAGGAATATTTTCCTGCTCCAGCACATGCTGTAAATGAGCAATGATTAACGCGGGCGACAGCTGCTTCAGGTTGAACTGCAAACAACGCGACAACACGGTAACCGGAATTTTGTGCGGATCGGTTGTGGCGAGTATGAATTTAATGTGGGGCGGCGGTTCTTCCAGCGTCTTCAGCATCGAGTTGAATGCCTGCTTTGACAGCATATGCACTTCGTCAATGATATACACTTTAAAGCGGCCGCTGGTAGGCGCGTATTGCGCGTTGTCCAGTATCTCGCGCATATTGTCTATGCCGGTATGAGATGCCGCATCCAGCTCCACCAAGTCAATGTAACGCCCACTATCGATTTCTGTGCAAGCGCTACAAATGCCGCAAGGCGTGGCGGTAATACCGGTCGTGCAGTTCAGGGACTTGGCAAAAATGCGCGCAATCGTCGTTTTCCCTACACCGCGAGTCCCGGTGAATAAATAAGCGTGATGCAAGCGATTTTGCGTCAGCGCATTGCTTAAAGCCTGCACTACATGATCCTGCCCCGCCAGTTGCGCGAAATTTTTGGGTCGCCATTTTCGCGCCAAAACAGAAGCTAGAGCAGTAGTAGCTGACAAAATTTAACCTATCATCAAAATGGGGGCTTAATTTAGTGCTGCCCTAGATTCTGTTGCTAAAAAAAGGAGACGAGCCTTACCCCCGGCACTTGCAGTAAGTGGCTATGGCTGCTTCCTTCCGGATCTGACCAGGTTCACCACCCTGCAATGCGGGGAGGCCCGCCAATTCATTATATGCGGCACAAAATTGCTGTTAGGCAATGTTTGAATTGCACCGCTTAGTAATCGTTATAAATTCGAGTTCGCATGATAAAGGAATCAGGCATCAAAATCTACGTTATGGTTGTCTTAATTCCCATTCTGGAAGCGCTACATATAGTCCAACCCGCCTGTCCAATGGAGTCAGCGTATAATTAATCAGACAAAAATCTCCCGCAGGAAGCACCGCGCAAAAATCACCCAGACTGCATCCATCAGAAAGAATTATGCCTACGTTTATTACCTTCAACTGCCGAATCTGCTCATGCTTCGGTCTGCTCTTTTTTGCTTTTTCCTTTACCTTTGTTTTTACTGGGCTGGCACATGCCAGCCTGCCACTATCTTCCAATGTACCCGGCGGCATTGCGATTATTCCGCTCGGCAGCGTTTCAGCCAGTGCCGATACGCCGCAATCATGGTTGGGCGACCAGCCTGTTCTCGTCACCTCCGATCAAGGTCAGTGGGTCGCGGTAGTCGGTCTGCCGCTTGATATGACCCCGGGTTCGCATGAGCTACGCGTGCAAATTTCTGGCGTGACAAAAACACTGGACTTCGTGGTCAATTTAAAAAATTACCCGGAGCAGCGCATCACCCTTAAAGATAAAGGCAAAGTTCAACTATCAGCCGAGAATGAGGCTCGCGCTAATCGTGAGATCGCTGTCATCAAGGAATTCAAACGCCACTGGCGCGCGGCGCAGGATACCGATCTAGCTTTCATCCTGCCTGTAGAAGGAAAGCTGGCCAGCCGTTTTGGCTTGCGTCGCTACTTCAACGAACAGCCACGCGCACCCCATGTCGGTCTTGATGTGGCAGTCGCACGCGGCACGCCAATCAAGGCCAGCGCGCAAGGTCAAGTGCTGGCGGTAGATGATTATTTTTTCAACGGCAAAACGATCTTTCTGGATCATGGCAACGGCCTGATTACCATGTACTGCCACCTTGACCGGATGGATGTAGAAACCGGCGAAACAGTAAGCAAAGGTCAGCTAATTGGACTTTCTGGAGAAACAGGGCGCGCCACCGGCCCGCATCTGCATTGGAGCGTGGTGCTTAACGGGGCGATGGTTGATCCGGAATTGTTTGTGACGGTGAAGCAGTAGCGGTGATGAGTGGTTTGGTAGGGCTTGTCATCGCGCAGTGGGTATTTTCCTGTGGTGTAAGGAATATAGCTGTTAGATTGCGGGTTGATGTGTTTGCAGGTAATCGGATTGCATAGATAGAGTTATGCTGAACACTCTGCATTTAATAATAACCTTTGTGAAGGTGTTTCCCCAGCCATGCGGTGAGCTTCTGGCTGCGGCGTGGGTCGGCTTTGCGTAAGTTGAGAATGCCTTTTTCAATTTCTCCCAAGATGATGACGCTAATGTAGAGGCTGGTTTCGTCCTGCTCATCCAGCTTATAGCTCAATGTCGCGCCCAGTGTCGCGGCTGCGGGAAATGTTTAAGTCTTTCGTTGCGAGTTCGGGACACAGCAGCGCGCTGGGGAGTGCCCAAGCCTCTGCGCAAACTCGGCCTGGGTCATGTCGAGGGCTGGCAGTATGTCCTTGCGCAGGATGGCACCGGGATGAGTGGGTGCGCGTTTTTTGTTTCGTAAAGTATCCACGTTGTTTTAAGCGGCCAGCCTTTGCAGTGGTTTGATTTTCGGGCTTGGCTGTTGCTTGGCCTGCCACAAATCCCACTGCGTTTGCATTCCAAGCCAAACATCAGGGGAGGTGCTAAGCCATGCCGAAAGGCGCAAGGCCATCCCCGCTGTTACTCCGGCCTTGCCGTTCAGTACTTTGGATAGCGTGACGCGGGATACCTTCAATGCCTGTGCCGCGCTCGTTATCGTCATGTCTTCCGGTATCCATTCCCGCAATACTTCGCCGGGGTGTGCTGGGTTGTGCATTCTGCTCAATTTCAATATCTTCTATTGGTAGTCCTGATAATCAATTAGCTCGGCATCGTCACCTTCAAAGGTGAATGTCATACGCCAGTTTCCGTTTACCGTCACTGAATAATGTCAGGCAAGGTTGCCGGTCAGCGGGTGAAATCTCCAGTCTGGTGCGTTCATATCATCCGGGCGTTTTGCGCTGTCCAACGTAGTCAACATTATGCGCAACTTACCGGCATGGTGCGGCTGTATGCAAGCCTTGCTTCCTTTTCGGAAGTGGGTCGTCCGTACCGGACGGGGATTCAATTCCCCGCGCCTCAACATCAATCAACAAATTAAAACGACACCACAAGGGTGTCGTTTTAATTTATTGGTGGAGGCGGGGGGAATTGAACCCCCGTCCGCAAGCACTCTACAGGCAGTTCTACATACTTAGTCTGATTATTTAATTTTATCCGGAAGACGCCAACCGACAAGCTGCTACCGAACGAGTTACCTAAATTTAATGCCATACAAAGTAACCCTGCATGACACGATTCCGTGTAAATGACCTCACTCATCGCGGCCTTACGGCCTTGAGCCCCTCCACGGACAGCAGGGTGTGAGGTCTAACCGCTTACGCGGCTAAAGCGTACGTTTCGTCGTTTGCGACTATTGGTTTTTCGGTTGTATTTACGAGGTGCTCCGACCCTCGGTATGCCCTACACTGCTTTGCAACCCACGTCGAAGCCAGGTCGCCCCCGGAATCGTCAATGCAAAACGGTACAGATTGTAGCAGACTCAGGGGGTGAACAAGTTCAGAAGTTCTGTTGGGCGGTTAATACTGCCGTGTGCGCCCCAATTTTCGATGGAGACATCATCGCTGACGTAACCATAGTTGGCTATGATGCCACGCATCTCGGCGGCATTGGCGGCTTGCATGTCGCGAATATCATCGCCTAGATAGAGGCATTGTGCGGGTGCAACGTCGATGATCTCACAGGCTTTGAGCAACGGTTCAGGATGAGGTTTGGCATGGGCGCAAGTGTCGCCGCTGATCAGGCAGGCGGCACGGTCGGCATAGCCTAGGGCTTGCATCAAGGGCAGGGTAAAGCGATGCGGCTTGTTGGTGACGATGCCCCATTTGATATTGCGCAGCTCCAGTTCATCAATCAGCTCCGCCATGTCACCGAATAGTTTTGTATGTACGCAAATGTTGCGTGTGTAGTAGTCGAGAAAAGTGTCGCGCAGTATGTTGTAGTCCGGTGCACCCGGTTCAATATCAAAGCCCACCTTGAGCAGGCCGCGTGAGCCATGCGAGGCTTGCGGGCGCAACACTTCAAGTGACAGCGGCGATAGGTTGCGTATGGCGCGGGTGTAGTTGAGCGCAGCGGCCAAGTCAGGCGCGGTGTCTGCGAAGGTGCCATCGAGGTCGAATAGGACTGCTTTTATCATTACTGGTTTTAGCTGGGCTCTGCGCCGATTAAATAATGTGGGTAGGGCTGCACTGAATTTACTTCGCCATTTTGCCCATTTGCGTTAATTGGCACAACACACACTTACACTATCATGGGCTATCCTCAAGTTGAAGGCTATCAGTCCCGCCAAAATTTGTATCCATGCCTTCCAGCCCCAATCCCAGCATAACCATCGCAGCAATGCAGGCGTGAAGGATGGAATGGGCGTGGTGTAAAAGATGGTTTGATGTATTCATGTTTTTCTCCTTTGTTAGTTGCTGCGCCATCCCCAGGACAGCGCAGCACAGTTGCCAACTAAGCGATTTCCTTGATGTTCACACCCAAGCCAGTAGCGACACCTGTTCCATAGGCTGGGTCGGCCTTATAGAAATGCTTCAACTGCCGCACTTGGATGAATTTCGGTACACCTTGCATGGCTCCTACCAGATTGCCGATGAGCTGGCGTTTCTGATCATCGTTCATCAGGCGAAATAAATTGCCAGCCTGGGTGTAGTCATCGTTTCCGGCACGATGGTCATAGCGATCAGCATCACCGGAAATTTTCAAAGGTGGCTCTTTATATTTCACATCATCTACTGGCCCGTCAAAACTATTGGGTTGGTAGTTGACAGCACTGCCCGCATTGCCGTCGAAGCGCGTTTGCCCGTCGCGCTGGTAGTGATGCACCGGGCAATGGGGTTTGTTTACTGCCAGTGCGGCATAGTTTGCGCCAATGCGGTAACGATGCGCATCTGGGTAGGAAAGCAAGCGTGCTTGCAGCACCTTGTCTGGTGAGGCCCCCATGCCGGGTGGCATGTTGCCCGGCTCAAACGCTGCCTGCTCCACTTCGGCAAAATAATTTTGCGGATTTCGATTCAACTCTAATACGCCCACTTCAATCAATGGGTAATCCTTGTGCGGCCATACTTTGGTCAAATCAAAAGGGTTGAGGGCATAGGTTTCAGCTTCACGTTCTGGCATGATCTGAACCATCATCCGCCACCTAGGGAAGTCGCCGCGATCAATGGCGGCAAATAAATCACGACGGTGATAATCCAGGTCCGTTCCGGCAATCTTGTCGGCCTCGGATTGCGTCATCGTTTTGATCCCCTGCATGGTTTTGAAATGCCATTTCACCCAGAAACGCTCACCCGTTGCATTCCACAAGCTGAAGGTGTGCGATGAGAAGCCATGCATATTGCGCAAGGTAGCTGGGATGCCACGGTCAGAAAATAGTGTGGTAATTTGATGCAAGGATTCTGGAGAAAGGCTCCAGTAGTCCCATTGCATGGTGCCGTCACGCATGCCAGTTTGCGGGTGGCGTTTTTGCGAGTGTATGAAATCCGAGAATTTCAGTGGGTCGCGAATAAAGAATACGGGCGTGTTGTTGCCGACCATATCCCAATTGCCTTCTTCAGTATAAAACTTTACCGCGAATCCGCGCGGGTCACGGGCGGTATCGGGCGAGCCGAGTTCACCAGCTACCGTAGAAAAGCGGGCGAATGTCTCACATGTGTTGCCAACTTTTGCAAAAATTTTGGCGCAGGTGTACTTGGAGATGTCACCAGAGACGGTGAATTTTCCATAAGCACCCGCCCCTTTTGCGTGAACCACTCTTTCCGGCACACGCTCGCGGTTAAAATTCGCCATTTTTTCCATCAGTTGATAATCTGCCATCAACACCGGGCCGCGCGAGCCTGCTGTGAGACTATTCTGGTTGTCACCGACCGGATTTCCTGCAGCCGTTGTCATAACTGGACATTTATTCATGATTTGCTCCTTAGGTAAGGGTTACGTGGTTCATTGCCACGGAACACAATTTAGGCTTAATTGATTAATAAATATAATTGATTATTTATTTAGTAATGATTTATTATATAAATCATTATAGAGGGGCTGGCATGACACTCAGTGAGTTACGTTACATCGTCGCCGTTGCACAGGAGCTCAATTTTCGCCGCGCCGCAGAAAAGACTTTTATCAGTCAACCTGCGTTATCTCTTGCAATTCAAAAGCTGGAAGAAGAGCTGGGAGTGAAAATTTTTGAGCGCGCCAGGAAGGCGATTGCAATAACGCCCCTTGGTATCCAGATTGTGGAGCAGGCGCAACGCACCCTTGAATCGGCTGCGCGCATCCGTGAAATCGCCACGCAGGGCAGCGACCAGCTGGCCGACGTGTTGCGTGTCGGCATAATCTATAGCGTTGGCCCTTATTTGTTGCCAGATTTGATTCCTGTGCTGAAGAAATTGGCATCCAAAATGCCGCTGGAAGTGGAGGAGAATATCACGGTGAATTTGGAAGCATTGCTACGCAACGGTAAACTGGATGCGATTATCATCGCGCTGCCTTTTGGTGATACAGGCATAGAGACGCAAGCACTGTATGACGAACCGTTTGAGGTGGTGGTCGGTGCCGATCACCGCTGGGCAAATCGCCGCAGCATCAAACCGCAGGAACTGGCAGCAGAAAAAGTGCTGTTGCTTGACTCCGAACATTGTTTCAGCAATCAGGTGACCGAAGCTTGCCCCGATCTTGAACGAAAGGGTCGGGAAATTCAGCAAGGGACTTCACTCGAGACTATACGCAACATGGCTGCTTCCGGTTTGGGCATCACTGTATTGCCTGCATCGGCAAACAGCGCGCGCTATCGGAGCCGCTTGCTGAATGTAATTGCGTTTACCAATCCCGCACCATCGAGGCGTATTGCGTTGGCATGGCGCAAAGGCTTTGCTCGCCCTCAAGCCATAGCAAAGCTTGCATTGGCCATCGCGCAGTCCAAGCTGCACGGAGTCAGGCATTTGCCATGAGGTAGCTGGTATTGCCGGCAGTGGTATGAAAATCTGCGCTAATTTGCGGGTTGAACTATGGTTTTTAGGTCAATCCCGCTGACAGACAATCATGTAATTGACATCTGCATCCTTGCTCAGCGAATACACCTTGCTCAGCGGGTTGTAACTCATGCCAACAACATCTGCCACAGTTAAACCTGCATTACGACACGACTGTGCCAGTTCGGATGGTTTGATAAATTTGGCGTAGTCGTGTGTGCCGCGCGGCAACATGTTCAGCACATATTCCGCACCGAGCACGGCCAACAAATAAGATTTTGGATTGCGGTTGAGCGTAGAAAAGAACACATTGCCACCGGGTTTGACCAGGGTGGCGCAAGCACGCACGATGCTGCTTGGGTCAGGCACATGCTCCAACATTTCCAGGCAGGTAACCACGTCATAATGGCCGGGTTGTTCGTCCGCTAAATTTTCCACAGCGATCTTGCGGTAATCTACTTTCTGACCGCTTTCCAGCAGATGTAGCTTGGCGACTTGTAGTGCCTTGTCGCCGAGGTCTATGCCGGTAACATCCGCGCCCAATGCAGCCATGCTCTCAGACAAAATACCGCCGCCGCAACCGACATCGAGCACGATCTTGCCGGATAGTGGCACGGTGTTATCAATATAGCCGAGACGTAAGGGGTTAATGTCGTGCAGCGGTTTGAACTCGCTGTTGCGATCCCACCAGCGATGAGCAAGCTGGCTGAATTTTTCTAGCTCAATTGGATCAGCGTTGGTCACGACTGCCCTTGCTATCTGTTTTACGCCAACCAGAAATATCGAGTGCAGTTCCAAAAAACGGCGGCACTTGCGTGAACTGCACCAAGGCATAAGCGGCAGTTGGCTGCATATGAATACAAACCATTTTGATGTTAATGGTCTGCAGGGCACGCGCCAGCTTGTTCAGCCAAGCGTAATAGACTGGATCTATGATGACCTGCTCGGCCAGGTCGTAATACATGCGCGTGGCCTTGGCATACTGTAGACGGGTAATGAGGCTTCGAATCAGCGTACCTTGATCGTGAATATTCAGCCCGCGCGATGGCTCAAGCAGGTAATCTTCGCTGCCGATCTGAGTCAGGTGTAGGCCTGGTATAGTCATCAGTCAGATTTATGACTGACGTGGATACCCATGCGGCTGAACGCTTCTTTCAAGCCATCAGATAAGCTGGCACGAGTGGTGACATCGCTCAGGTCTATATTCAAGCTGACCAAAGCACGCGCAATTTCCGGTTGAATGCCTGTAATGATGGCATCTGAACCCATTAACTGCACGGCTCGTACAATCTGGATCAAGTGCTGAGAAACCATGGAGTCAATATTTTTTACTCCGGTCAAATCCATGACCACAGCGGTAGCATGATCTTTTGCAATTCGATTAAGCAACGCCTCCATGACTAGCATGGTGCGGCTGGAATCCAATGTCCCTATGATGGGCAGGGTAAGTACACCATCCCAAATTTCCGAGATGGGGGTGGATGTTTCGCGTAGCTCGGCTTCCTGAGCATGCAGCGCACGTTCTTTCTCTTCAAGATATGAGCGAAAAATGGCCATGATGAGCTCATCAAATACGCCCGTAAAATATAGCAACACCGAGCGCGACTGACTGAACGCAATACCACTGTCTTTCTCCAGAGCATCCGACAAAGTATGTTGTAGGCTTTGCGTGTAACGCACCACATCCTCAACATTTCCTCCGCGCAAGAGTATTTTTGTCGATAAGCCCGCAAAAAACATTTCCAAACCATGGAACTCTGGCGATCCTTTGTTGGATGGGTCATTAGAGCCTAGCAAAGCAGACATCAGGCTCAAAAATTCATGGCTGAAATCTGCAACATCGTCATAATCCAACAATCGGTTATTGCCACAAAAGAACTTTCTGCCTGGCTCTTCCAGTAACGATGAAATATTGCCAATTTTCAGATTAAATAGCGCAACCAGTTTTTCGCTGAGGCCATTTTGTTGCGTCGGTTTACTCTTCTTCGCCATGTTTACCCCTTTTATCTTACTTAGTTAAATAGTTGAAACAAAAATAGACTGGTCATCTGAAATTCTACCCATGATATTCCCCAGCGTATAGGCAATCATCTGCGGTGGCTGGTTGAATAGGCCAACAAAATTCACACTATCCAAGTTGCGGCGAATGCCATCGCTAGCGGTTATTATCACGCATTTTTTACCAAAATCCGCTTGAAATGGCATGGTTGATCTATGTTCCCGCCCTAAAATTCCGGGAGCAAAAGCAATGCTTGATAACTGTTCACGATCATAAAGGTGGGCATGCATGTCGCCCACACCGAGAAGTTGTACGGTGTTTCGAGTGATGTCCATTTCACCAGCAATACCGACTGCTCCGCGGGAACCAACCAATTGACGATCCACAGCAGCCAAAATTCCGATGGGAAGGTCATGGCGAATCAAATGGACAGCCAGATTATCGGTCGCTGCCTGCGCTTTTGCGCCATGTCCCAAGCCATCAAGATGCAACCAATGCAACTTCTTGCCCGTATGATGCAAATAAATTCGGTCACCGTTGTGTTGATTATTTGCCAGTGAGTTGGAATACAAGCCAACTTTAAATCCGGGCAATGGGTCTTTACTGGCTTCACCCTTGCCGTTGTCCACATGGAAGCGCGACAGAAAAATTGCTCCGCTCCATTTCTTTTCATGGCCTGCACTTTCCTGCTGGGTATAAGTAAAAGATTCGTCACTCAAGCGGCGTATAGTCCCCAACCCTTTGCCCAGTGTGTTGGTAGTGGAGTAACCATCTTTCTCAGCCAGATGCAGATTGGTGATGCCAGGGCCGTAATCCAGCGCCAAAATATCCAGTATCGAGCCTGGCTGCTGCCACAATTGGAGCGTACCTCGTGCGCCTGCATGTTTGATTTGGTTGCTGACCATTTCTGACGCGACCAATAACATGCTTTCTTTTTTAAGATCGGAAATACCCAAGCGCTGAGCGATGGCTGAAAGCTTGGAGCGTAACAGGATGAGGGTGCTTTTATTTTGAGCCGGGCTGTTATATATCAGCTTGCAGTCGGTCGAGCTATCGAAAATTTTATCCACGGGTGGTTGACACTTTTTTTCTCATATTGGCAGTCCGAACCGATATTGGCTTGGCTGTGTGCGAAGTAACGCGAGGACAAGGAGGAATCTGATTGCCGGTAAATTCTACCAGCCGGTTGCTCTTGGTGGGTGAGATTTTCGGACAGGTATGAATGCAGTCGCTGCCATTTGGCAGCAAACAGAGATCAACCATGATGCGGCCACGACCTTGATGCTTGGCTTCATACAATGCTTTATCCGCACGATGGATAAATTCACTCAGGGAGAGACCGTCCGGGGTGTTGCGGTTGATGTCGGTGATGCCGATGCTGACTTTATTTTCCATCATACGCAAAACCTGATTGGCTTTATCGCACGCTAAATTATAGTCAGCAAACATCACAATGGCGAATTCGTCGCCGCCAAAGCGAAAGGCAAAATCCACTTCTTCACGAATGACGCTACGCAGAACATCAGCCATTTTATTAAGAAAAGTGTCGCCAAACTGATGACCAAATTCATCATTGATCATTTTGAAATGATCTATGTCGAACAACACCAGTGACAGCGGAGCATTTTTTTGGCGCATGGCATGATGGAAAGCGCGGCTCAGCTTCTCATCAAAGGCACGGCGATTAAATAGCCCGGTGAGCGGATCGGTTTCTGCTTGGTGCATGGATTCATGCAGCTCTGCCTGGCGCGTTCTCAGGCTTTTTTGTAGCGCTACCAATTCTTTCTCGGTACGTGAACGCACCTCATCCAGATGGCGCTTCATTTCAGTGTTGCGCTGTAATAAAATAGTGGGGTCGGTCGAGGCGGTTGAGTTTTGCAAATGGAGTTGCAACTGCAAAACGGTTTCCTGTAACGGCAACTGGTTCAAGCTGGCAATATTGACTTGCTGCCCCCCCCACTTAACCAGCAAGCGCTTGTCATCCAGAAACAGGCTGGCTGACAATGGATAGCCGGTTGCGGCTCCTGCGCTACGCAATTTTTCCATCAGATTGAGCGAAGCAACAGATGCTGAAAAAACATTTCCGCCGAGCTTGCTGACGCTTTCCAGAATAAAGCCAATAAAATTCTGTAAGTCGTATTCAATCGCCAAATTTTGTTGGAGCAATTTTATCGGCTTCAAGGTACTCAATCCCTTACTCCTTGTTGTTGTTGTTCTTATTATTGACCAACCATACACCCCGCTCGCTGCTAGACAAACTCACTGCTGCACTGCGTAGGAGAGGTGGCATGCTATGAAATTTTCCAGCTATTAACTTACGATGCGGCAGATGCTTGGAGACACCTTTTAAACTTATATTAATCCGACATTATGCCTTGTTTACATAAAATTAGACAGGGCAACCATTAACTGCGCCACTCTATATGGGACAACTTTACTTTGTCTCCAATGAGGGCAGCGTGTTAAAATAGCAGGCTGTTTTCTACGCATCTTTCTGGGTATCGCTATAACTATGGAACAATTCGCAAAAGAAACTTTTGTTGTCAGTCTTGAGCAGGAAATGCGTACTTCGTATCTCGATTATGCGATGAGCGTGATCGTCGGGCGGGCATTGCCGGACGTGCGTGATGGTTTGAAGCCGGTGCATAGACGTGCGCTGTTTGCCATGCACGAACTGTCTAATGATTGGAATAAAGCCTATAAAAAATCGGCGCGTATTGTCGGTGACGTGATCGGTAAATATCACCCGCACGGCGACACAGCTGTGTACGACACCATCGTCCGTATGGCGCAGGATTTCTCCTTGCGCTACCCCTTGATTGACGGCCAGGGTAACTTCGGCTCGGTGGATGGCGACAACGCGGCGGCGATGCGTTATACCGAAATCCGCATGGCGCGCATCGCGCACGAATTGCTGGCCGATCTTGACAAGGAAACAGTGGACTTCGGACCTAACTACGACGGCTCCGAACATGAGCCGCTGGTGTTTCCGGCGCGCTTCCCCAATCTGCTGGTGAATGGTTCGTCTGGTATTGCAGTCGGCATGGCGACCAACATACCACCGCATAATTTGAGCGAAGTCATTGATGCCTGTCTGGCGCTGCTGAAAAATCCAGAGATGGATATTGAGCAGTTGATAGACATGGTGCCCGCGCCAGATTTCCCCACGGGCGGATTTATCTACGGCACAGCGGGTATCCGCGAAGGTTACCGTACCGGTCGTGGGCGCGTCATCATGCGCGCGCGCTGCCATGTTGAAGACATGGACAAAGGCAGCCGCCAGTGCATCGTTATTGATGAACTGCCTTATCAGGTGAACAAGGCCAATCTGCTGATAAAAATCGGTGAGATGGTGCGCGAAAAACGTCTGGAAGGTATTTCCGAAATCCGCGACGAATCGGACAAATCCGGTATGCGCGCGGTGATCGAGTTGAAGCGCGGCGAGAATGCCGATGTAATCCTGAACAAGCTCTATAAAGATACCCCGTTGCAGGACAGCTTTGGCATCAACATGGTTGCCATCATTGATAGCCAACCCAAGCTGTTCAACCTCAAGCAGATGATAGAGGCGTTTCTGCGCCATCGTCGCGAGGTGGTCACGCGGCGCAATGTGTTTGAATTACGCAAGGCGCGCGAACGCGGCCATATTCTGGAAGGCTTGGCGGTAGCGTTATCCAATGTGGATGAAATCATCGCGCTGATCAAAGCCGCGCCAACTCCAGCCGATGCCAAGCGCGAATTGATGGCGCGCACTTGGCGCTCATCGCTGGTGGAAGATATGTTGAGCCGCGTCAGCGATGCCTCGCGCCCCGATGGTTTGCTGCCAGAATTTGGTTTGGTGGGTGAAGGAAAATTGCGCGGCTATCATCTGTCCGATGCACAGACTCAGGCTATATTAGAACTGCGTCTGCAACGCCTGACTGGCCTGGAGCAAGACAAGATTGTCGGTGAATATCGTGAAGTAATGGACAAGATCACTGACCTGCTCGACATCTTGGCTAGACCAGAGCGTGTGACGAAAATTATCCATGACGAGTTGGTGGCGATTAAAGCGCAGTACGGCGATAAGCGCCGCAGCGAGATCATCACCCACACGCAAGACATGAGCATGGAAGACCTGATTGCGCCAGAAGATGTGGTGGTCACCCTGTCGCACGGCGGCTACATGAAGGCGCAAAAGCTGGACGAGTACCGCGCACAAAAACGCGGCGGGCGCGGCAAGCAGGCCACGGCAACCAAGGAAGATGACTTCATAGATAACCTGTTTATCGCCAACACTCACGACTATATCTTGTGCTTCTCCAATCGCGGGCGGGTGTACTGGCTCAAGGTGTATGACGTGCCCCAAGGCAGTCGCATCTCGCGTGGCAAACCTATCATCAATCTATTGCCGCTGCTGGAAGGCGAGAAGATCAACGCCATCTTGCCAGTGAAAGAATTCAGCGACGATCAATTTATTTTCTTCGCCACGTCAGATGGCACGGTGAAAAAGACCGCGCTGTCGCAGTTCGCCAATCCGCGCAAGGCCGGGATTATTTCTATTGCGCTGGACGAGGGAGACTTTTTAATTGGCGTAGCACTGACCGATGGCAAGCATGATGTGATGTTATTCTCCGATGAAGGTAAGGCAGTACGCTTTGACGAGAACGACGTGCGCTCTATGGGACGCGACACACGCGGTGTGCGCGGCATGAATCTGAAAAAAGGCGGCAAAGTGATCGCTCTGCTGGTAGCCGAGAACGAGCAGCAAAGCGTGTTGACCGCAACTGAAAACGGTTACGGAAAACGTAGCCCGATAATCGAATACACCCGCCACGGGCGCGGCACGCAAGGCATGATCGCAATCAAGACCTCGGCACGCAACGGTAAAGTGGTTGCTGCAACTCTGGTGAACGTGGAAGATGAAATCATGTTGATCGGCACCAGCGGCATACTGATCCGCACTCGCGTCAAAGAGATCCGCGAAATGGGCCGCACCGCGCAAGGTGTGACCTTGATGAATGTGGAAAAGGGCGAGAAGCTGGCCAGCTTGAGCCGGATAGCCGAACCGGACGTGGAAGAGCAAGATTAATGACCATATATAATTTCAGCGCAGGCCCGGCAGTATTGCCGCAAGCGGTGTTGCATCAGGCACAGGCTGAGTTGCCAGACTGGCACGGCAGCGGCATGTCGGTGATGGAAATGTCGCATCGCGGCAAGGAATTCATGGGCATTGCCGCAGATGCAGAAAAAGATTTGCGCGAGTTGATGGGCATACCTACTAATTACAAAGTGCTGTTCTTGCAAGGTGGTGCCAGTCAGCAGTTTGCGATGGTTCCGCTGAATTTGTTGCGCGGCAAGCTGTGGGCTGACTACGTGAACACCGGTGAGTGGTCAAAGAAAGCCATCAGTGAAGCGAAAAAATTCAGCTATGTGAATGTGGTGGCGAACAACGCCGACAAAAATTTTACCTACGTGCCCACATTCGACTCATGGAAGTTGGATAAGAACGCGGCATATTTACATTACACGCCGAATGAGACGATAGGCGGTGTCGAATTTAACTGGCTGCCGCAACCGCCTAGCGATGTGCCACTAGTGGCGGACATGTCGTCCAATATTTTGTCGCGCGCAGTTGATGTGTCCAAATTTGGCCTGATCTATGCGGGCGCGCAAAAAAATATCGGTCCGGCGGGATTAACGATAGTCATCGTGCGTGATGATTTGTTGGGACATGCACCATCCGGGCTGCCAGCCATGCTGGATTATAAAATTCACGCTGATAATGATTCGATGTACAACACCCCCCCGACCTATGGTATCTACATGGCCGGGCTGGTATTTCAGTGGCTGAAAAAAAATGGCGGTATTGCTGTGATGGAGAAAACCAACATTGCCAAGGCCAAGTTGTTATATGACGCGATTGATGCCAGCAGCGGATTTTATGCCTGTCCGGTGAACAAGGCTGACCGCTCGCGCATGAACGTGCCTTTCACTTTGCAAGACAGTGCGCTCGATAGCGATTTCCTGAAGCAAGCCGATGCCAGTGGCCTATTGCAACTCAAGGGCCATCGCTCGGTCGGCGGGATGCGTGCTTCTATTTATAATGCCATGCCGCTGGCGGGTGTGCAGTCGCTGGTGAATTTTATGAACAATTTTGCCCGGAACAAGGGCTGAGAAAAAATGCCGAAAAAAACAGCTAAAACATTTCAGATACTAACGCTGAACAAAATTTCGACCATAGGTTTGCAGCGTCTGCCTGCCAATCATTACGTTGTTGGTAACGACATTACCGAACCGGATGCGATTCTGGTACGTTCGCAAAATATGCACGACATGGCTATTCCGGCCAGCGTTAAAGCCATTGCCCGCGCCGGTGCCGGCACTAATAACGTGCCAGTCGCCAAGATGAATGCGCGCGGCGTGCCTGTGTTCAACGCCGCCGGAGCCAATGCCAATGCGGTTAAGGAGTTGGTTATCACCGGCATGTTGCTGGCTTCGCGCAACATTGTACCGGCACTACATTTCACCTCAAATTTAAAAGGCGATGATGCGGCGCTGCACAGCCAGGTAGAGGACGAGAAAAAACATTTTGCTGGGATCGAATTGCGCGGACGCACTTTGGGAATTGTAGGTCTGGGTGCTATTGGACGCTTGGTGGCGGATGCCGCCATTGGCTTAGGCATGCAGGTAATGGGCTACGATCCGGACATTACCGTGGACGCGGCGTGGGGCTTGCCATCACAAGTGAAGAAGGCCAACAGCGTGGACGATTTACTCAAGCACAGCGATTTTGTCACGCTGCACATTCCCTTGCTCGACAGCACACGCGGCCTGATTAATGACAAGCGGATAAAAACCATGAAAGCAGGCAGCGTGTTGCTGAATTTTGCACGGGATGCCATCGTGGATGAAGATGCGGTTCTGGCTGGCATCGCTGCAAAACATATCCGTTATTATGTGTGTGACTTTCCAACGCAAAAAGTCCAGAACAACCCTGCGGTCATTGCGCTTCCTCACTTGGGTGCATCCACCCAAGAGGCAGAAGATAACTGCGCGGTCATGGTGGCGGAGCAGCTGCGCGATTATCTGGAGCATGGCAATTTGAGCAATACCGTGAACTTTCCCAGTGTGAACATGCCACGCGAATCCGCGTTTCGCATTGCCATTGCCAATGCCAACGTGCCCAATATGCTGGGGCAGATTTCCACTACACTCGCCGCTGCTGGCATTAACATTCACAACATGATTAATAAATCACGCGGCGAAATGGCTTATACATTGGTGGACACCGACAGCTCAATTCCGCACAATTTGATCGCACAACTGGCCGCCATTCCTGGTGTGCTGATGGTGCGTGATTTACCACTTGAGCACTAAGGTTCTATAAGGGTTCGATGAGCGAAAAATTAAAACAATGCCGTGAGCAGATTGATCGCATAGACGATGACCTGCTCAAGCTGCTTAACCAGCGCGCGTCGCTGGCGCAGCAGATCGGCCATGTTAAAGGTGAGAGCGCGGTACTGCGGCCAGAGCGCGAGGCACAAATTTTGCAACGCATGAAGGGGACCAATGCCGGCCCGCTATCCGGCGAAGCAGTGGCGCAACTTTATACCGAAATCATGTCGCAATGCCGCGCGCTGGAAGCGCCCTTGTCGGTCGCTTATCTGGGTCCTATGGGCACGTACAGCGAAGAGGCAGTTATCAAACGCTTTGGACATGGTGCAGTTCGTTTTGCAACAACCTCCATAGATGAGGTTGTCAGGTTTGTCGAAGTAGGCTCAGCCAATTACGGGATTGTTCCGGTAGAAAACTCAACCGAAGGTGCTGTAGGGCGGACACTGGATTTATTGCCCGTGAGCCCATTAAGAATCTGTGGCGAAATTCTTTTGCCGATTCACCACTGTTTGTTGATTCAGCCCGGTCAATTATTTGACGGAAGAATACGTGAAATTGTGGCGCATCCGCAGGCGCTTGCACAGTGTCAGAATTGGCTGAATGTAAACTTTCCTCATGTGGCACGCATTCCGGTAGCGAGCAATGCTGAAGGCGCTCAAATCGCGGCTGGGAATCCCTCCAGGGCAGCCATTGCAGGCGAGCAAGCAGCGGCTCTTTTTGGCTTGCAGATATGGGCTCACAGCATTGAAGATGACCCGCGCAATACCACACGTTTTTTAGTGATTGGCAATCAGGATGTGGCGCCTTCTGGCCGCGACAAGACATCATTAGTACTCGCAGCAAGCAATCGTCCAGGTGCGGTGCATGACCTATTAACTCCTTTCGCCAAACATGGCGTGAGCCTGACTAAACTAGAGTCACGCCCCAGCCGCGCCGGGCTGTGGGAGTACGTGTTTTTTGTGGATATCGAAGGGCATCAATCGGATGCTAAAGTGGCCGCTGCCTTGGCTGAATTAAAACAGGTGGCCGCGTTCGTGAAAATTTTAGGCTCCTACCCGGTAGCCGTTTAAATGTACGAATTAAAACCATGCACCACAGAGGCACAGAAACGCAGAGAAAACCTAGCGTGAATTTGTGCCAGTAGTTTTAGTATATTTGGAATGCCTTTGACTTTCTCTGTGCCTCTGTGTCTCTGTGGTAGATTTTTAATTTGAGAAATTATGAATTACGCTGACCTGGCTCCACCCTACATTCGCGCCATTGCGCCCTATCAACCCGGCAAGCCGATAGCCGAACTCGAACGGGAGTTGTGCATCAGCGGCATTGTTAAACTGGCTTCCAACGAAAATCCACTCGGTTGCAGCCCGCTCGCAGTTGCAGCTATGCACGAAGCGATTAAGACCATCGCCTTGTACCCCGATGGAAATGGCTTCGAGCTGAAGGACGCCTTGTCCAAACGCTACGCTGTGCAGCAAGCCAACATCGTGCTGGGCAATGGTTCTAATGATTTACTGGAATTGGCCGCGCGCGCATTTTTGTCTCCGGGTGACAAAGTGGTCTACTCAGCCCACGCTTTCGCGGTGTATGCCCTGGCGACACAAGCGGTGGGGGCAAGCGGAATTAGCGTGCCTGCCAAAAAATTTGGCCATGATCTCGCCGCCATGTTGCAGGCTGCGGTTGAGCATCAAGTAAAAATGGTATTCATCGCCAACCCCAACAACCCCACTGGCACATTTTTAAGTGCCGCGGAATTGCTGGAATTTTTGCGCGCCTTGCCACCGCAGATTTTGGTGGTGCTGGATGAGGCATACAACGAATATCTGCCGGAAAAATTACGCTACGACAGCGTGCGGTGGTTGCGCGAATTTCCCAATCTGATTATCACGCGCACCTTCTCCAAGGCCTATGGCTTGGCTGGTTTGCGCGTGGGTTATGCCTTAGCACACGAACAAGTAGTGGACATGATGAACCGCGTACGCCAGCCGTTCAATGTCAACAGCATTGCTCAAGCCGCTGCTGTGGCAGCGTTGCAGGACGAAGGTTTTGTCAGACAGACGCACGAACTCAATCTGTTGGGTATGGAAGAAATTACCCAGGGATTAAAATTAATGGGTTTGGAATTCATCCCATCGTTCGGCAATTTCGTCTGTTTTCGCATAAAAAATGCGGGGCAGGTCTATCGTCGTTTATTGGAATTGGGCGTGATCGTGCGACCGATTGCCAGCTATGACATGGCGAATTGGCTGCGTGTCAGCATAGGCACGGAAAAAGAAGTGGGTAAATTTTTATATGTGTTGGCGCAGGTTTTAGGGGAAGTGAAATGATTATAGTAATGGGTAAAGATGTCACCGATGCACAAATTGGTGCGGTGGTAAAAAAGTTGGAAGCCGCAGGGTTGCAGGCCAATATCTCACGCGGCATCGAGCGCACGGTGATTGGAGCAATCGGCGATGAACGTCCCTTGAGCGAAGAAATGTTTACGCCGCTGCCCGGCGTGGAATCGGCGATGCACATTGCCAAGCAATACAAAATCGTATCGCGCGAATCGCATCCGCAAAATACCGTGATAGACATCAGCGGCATTCCCTTGGGCGGCAATCAAATTCAAATTATCGCCGGGCCGTGTTCGGTTGAGACGCAAGAACAAATGGATTTGTCCGCACAATTTGTGCGTGAGGCGGGTTGTCGTTTGATGCGCGGTGGCGCGTTCAAGCCGCGCACCAGCCCTTATACTTTTCAAGGCAAGGGCGTGGAAGGGCTGGACATATTCCGTAAAGCTGCGACTAAGCACAAGCTACCCATCGTTACCGAATTGATGGATGCGCGCATGTTGGACACCTTTTTGGAAAATGACGTGGACGTGATACAGATCGGCACACGCAGCATGCAGAACTTCGATCTGCTCAAGGAGGTTGGGCGCACCAACAAACCCGTCATTCTTAAGCGCGGCATGTCAGCTACCATTTCCGAATGGCTGATGGCAGCGGAATACATCGCCGCCGGTGGCAACCACAACATTATTTTTTGTGAGCGCGGTATTCGTACTTTTGAAACCTACTACCGCAATGTACTCGATGTAACTGCAATCCCTGTGCTGAAAAAAGAAACACATCTGCCGGTTATCGTGGATCCTTCCCACGCTGGTGGCAAGGCATGGATGGTGCCCGCGTTATCTCAAGCGGCGATTGCTGCTGGGGCGGATGGCCTGCTGGTCGAGATGCACCCTAATCCGTGCGAAGCCTGGTGTGATGCCGATCAGGCACTAACACCACAGGAATTAAAAAATCTGATGAGTACCTTGGGCGGCATTGCCAAAGTCATTGGGCGTACGCTTTAGAAAATAAAAATGTAGGGTGGGTTAGCGTAGCGTAACCCACCATTCATCTCGTAAAAAATGCGGTGGGTTACGCTACGCTAACCTGCTCTACAACTGTAATTCCCTCTTCCGTCCTGGGAGAGTTGGGGTCGGGGAGCGCATGTCTCAAGCACCATTC
>JAYUTK010000033.1:0-6440 GCA_043755195.1 Gallionellaceae bacterium | reverse complement strand
ACAAAGCCAGATTCATTACATTATTCCTGTGTGTTTTTTATTGAGCAAGCTAAAGCTAGGCATGACTTCTTTTAACAGCGGCACTGAAGGTGCACGTTTAAGACGCAAACAATGTTCATCCAGCGCATCCAGCAACGCAAGCAACGCGGGCAAGTCGCGCTGACCGTGCCGCAGCAAATATTGCGACACTTCGGGCGGTAGAATAAGTCCGCGCGCTTGTGCGTGATGTTCCAATGCTTGAGTTTTCTCGGCATCGCTCAGTGCATGTATTTGATAGACCAAACCCCAGCCCAGCCGGGTGCGTAAGTCGTCGCGTAAATTTAAATGGGTGGGTGCTGCGATGCCACTTAACAGCAACATGCTGCCGTTATCGCGCATGGTGTTGTAGAGTTGAAACAAGGCGATTTGCGCGCCCTCATCCAGCGCCGCCACATTATCTACCGCCACCACTTGAGCAAATTGCGGCACAGAAGCATGTGCGTAGATCGCGCTGTGACCCAATGTTTGCGCATGTTGCACGACAGCCTGCATCAGATGGCTCTTACCGCCCCCGGTTTCTCCCCACAGAAAAAAACAGCGCTCATTCGCTGTTCCGGCCAAGGCGTGGCGTATTGCAGAAAGCAATTCAATATTGCGCCCTACAACAAAATTTTCCAGCGTGGGCACCCAGTCGGGGGTGATGTTCAACAGCAGTTGGGTCATGGTTAATCTCGGTACATGGTGCTGGTTAAATACCAACTCTTGCCATGGCGCAGCGCCACCAACAATACGGCAGACAAAGGCAGGGCGAGCAACACACCGAAGAAGCCGAATAACTGTCCGCAAGCCAGCAAAGCAAATACGACGGCCAGCGGATGCAAGCCGATACGATCACCAACCAGCCACGGCGTGACCACCATGCCTTCCAGTAATTGTCCGGTGCCGAATATTGCCCATACCAGTAATACGCTGGAGAACTGCTCAAACTGGGTGAGCGCGGCGAGGGTGGCCAGCGTGAGTCCGATAATCATGCCGAGGTAGGGCACAAACACCAGCATTCCGGCCACCACACCTATCGGCAGCGCAAACTCCAGCCCGGTGAGCCACAGGCCAAGCGTATAGAGTGCGCTCATTAACAACATGGTGGATATTTGTCCGCGTAAAAATTCAGCCAGAACGCTATCCACCTCCCTGGCTATTTCCTGCACCTTGGCTAGTCGGCGACGAGGAATTGCTTGCTCGATGTGCGCCAACAGCAAAGGCCAATCGCGCAGCAAATAAAACATCGCCAGCGGAATCAACAAGACATTCATTAAAATTGCCAGTAGCATCGAGCTGCCACTGCTCAGCCAGGGCAGCATTTTAGCGGCGGCTCCACCGGCGCTCTGCCAATTGTTCAGCAAAATATTTTTTAGCGTTGCCGCATCCCATTGCAAGGTGATGCCGAAATTTTGTTGTGCATAAGGCAACAATTTCAAGCGCACCGCTTCTATCATATCCGGCAAGCGGGTCAAAAATAGATTAGCTTCCCTAGCCAACAAGGGCAGCATGATTAACACCAACAGCAAGAGCAATCCAAGCAAGGTAGCCATCACCAGCAGCGTGGCCAATATACGGTGCAGCTTGGGTGCAAGAGGTAGTTTCCAAGCACATAATCTGTCTACCCAAGGGTCGCAAATATAAGCAAGGATGGCGGCCACCACAAAAGGAGTGAGGATGGGGCCCAGCAAATACAGCAACCAAGCGCACACGATAACAAACACGAGCCATTGCAGTGCGGCGAAGCGTTGAAGAGCCATTTGAGGTAAAATCCATATAACAACGACGGCCTGCACTGTATCCTTTAGAAAGCGAGAATTCAACTTGAGCGCCCCCAATTCCCTCCATAACACCCCCCCTACTTCCTCCCCTGCTTCTACAGATGGCCTGTCTTACCGCGATGCGGGCGTGGATATAGACGCCGGCGACCGCTTGGTAGAAAACATCAAGCCTTTTGCCAAACGCACTCTACGCCCGGAAGTGCTGAGCGGCATCGGTGGCTTTGGTGGGCTGGTCGAAATTTCCAAAAAATATCGCGAGCCGGTGCTGGTATCCGGCACCGATGGCGTGGGCACCAAATTAAAACTGGCATTTGAACTCGATCGTCACGATACCGTCGGCATAGACTTGGTGGCCATGAGCGTAAACGACATTCTGGTGCAGGGCGCAGAGCCTTTATTTTTCCTCGATTATTTCGCTTGCGGCAAACTGAATGTTGAGGTTGCTACCGAAGTAATCAAAGGCATTGCGGCTGGTTGCGAGCAAGCCGGTTGCGCGTTGATTGGTGGCGAAACAGCCGAGATGCCGGACATGTACCCGGTGGGAGAATATGATCTGGCCGGGTTCGCGGTGGGAGTGGTGGAAAAAGCCAACATTATTACTGGTGCCGATATTACGCCGGGGGATGTGATACTGGGGCTGGCATCGAGCGGCGCGCATTCCAATGGTTACTCGCTAGTGCGGAAAATTATCCAGCGCAGCCAACCCGACCTCCATGCCAAATTTGATGAGGATCGCTCATTGGCCGATTGCCTGATGACCCCTACGCACATATACGTGAAGCCCTTGCTGGCGCTGATGCAAACTATCAAGATTAAAGGCATGGCGCATATTACCGGTGGCGGGTTGCTGGAAAATGTGCCTCGCGTATTACCTGATAACGTAATCGCGCTCATCAATAGCAACTCCTGGCAAATGCCAAAATTATTCGACTGGCTGCGCCAACAGGGCAAGGTCGAGCAACAAGAAATGTATCGCACCTTTAACTGCGGCATCGGCATGGTGGTGATAGTCGCCAAACGCGATGCCGATACCGCCCTCAGCCAACTGCAAGCTGCCGGGGAAAAAGCCTGGATCATAGGCTCTATTCAGACGAGACTGGATAATGAGGCGCAGACTCAAATCCGTTAAAATTAAGGGCGCCTCTAAAATTCAAAATTCTAAGCGAGACAAGGCGCGAGCAAAAAATTGCAACGCCGCATATGCAGGACCCTTCGACAAGCTCAGGACAGGTATGTAAGGAGTAATTTTTTGTGAACAACACAGTATCGCAACGGAGTTTGGCTTTTTAGAGATGCCCTCCATCGTTATTTTAATCTCTGGTCGAGGCAGCAACATGCAGGCCTTGCTGGAAGCCGACCTGCCCTGCCAAATAGCGGCTGTCATCAGCAACCGTGCCGATGCAGCAGGATTGGACATTGCCAAACAACATGGCGTTGCCACAGCAGTGGTGGCACATCGCGACTATCCTGACCGCGAATCTTTTGATGCCGCGCTGGCTCAATGTATAGACCTCTACCAGCCGGATCTTGTTGTCCTGGCCGGTTTTATGCGTATTCTCACCGCGCAATTTGTGGCGCGTTATCAAGGAAAATTAATCAATATTCACCCCTCGCTATTGCCCGCATACAGTGGCTTGCATACCCATGAGCGGGCGCTGCATGATGGCGTAAAAATTCATGGCTGCACCGTACACTTTGTGACCAGTGATCTAGACCACGGCCCCATTATCATTCAGGCCGCCGTGCCCGTATTGATGAGCGATACCCCAAGCATATTGGCAGCGCGCGTGTTGCAGCAAGAACACCGCGTCTATCAACAAGCCATACGTTGGTTCTGTAATAGCAGTCTGAGCCTGACTGCACAGGGTCGGGTGAAATTGCAGCGTGTTGAACAGCCGGGTTGTGAGCTGGTTGTGCCGGGACTGGAATAACAATATGGTGCGCCTCATCGTCTTCCTGATAAGTCTGTGTTTCTCGCAACTTTCACTTGCCGCCTCTCCCTCTCGCATTGAGGCTCGCTATGATGTGCTCAAAGGCAGCGTCAAAGTTGCCACCATCACCGAAACTTATACTCGTACCGAGAATAACTACCACATTGATAGCGTGACCAAGCCTTATGGTTTACTTTCTCTGTTCAAAGCGGAAACCATACATGTGACCAGCCAAGGCACCGTGACCACGCAAGGCTTGCGCCCCGACACCTTTATTCACCAACGTAAACTTGATACCAAGCGCGATGCACGCGCCGATTTTAATTGGCAAGAAAAACTTATTACGCTGAATGATAAATCCGGGAAACGTACAGTGCCGTTAGCCGCAGGTACACAAGACAGACTAAGCGCAATGTATCAATTCATATTCACGGAATTGAGCGATGCGACATCGCTTAAGTTCACCATGACTGCCGGTAGCAAGGTGGACGATTACAGCTATCAGATCACTGCGAACAAAAGTGTGACCGTTCCACTTGGCACATTCAAGGCGCTGTATCTAGCCAATTTGCCGCAAGCTGATAAAAGCCGCACCGAAATATGGCTGGCGGTAGAACATGCCTATTTCCCCTATAAGTTGGACATTACTGATTCAGAAGGCGGGCGTTTGTCGCAAGTGCTGACACAATTTCAGCTTGAGCCATAATTCCAGCCCCACTCCACTTTTAGGTGAACCCTCAAGAATATTGTTGATATGATTCTCTCGTAATATACTGCGCGTAGCGGATAGAATTTTGGCTGACTTTGATATGCAAGGACATTTCCAAGGACATTTCTTAAGGTAACTTAATGATTCACACCCCGACCGCCGCAGAAATTGGCAGTTTGTTGGCCAAAAATGATCCAGAAGATGCGTGGGTCACAGCGCTCAGCATTGCTCGCCGTATCAACCCCGGCTATGACCCAGCGCTGGCTAGGATAGTATTTGACGATGTGATGCGCCTATTCCATGGCGAATATCCCGGCTACTGCCCCATAAAAACGCTGTACCACAACCTGCCGCACACGCTAGGTGTTTTTTTGTGTGCAGCGAGATTGATGCATGCTGTGCATATATTAGGCACACCCATCAGTGACGACGAAATCACTATGGTGATGATGGCGACCCTGATGCATGACGTAGGTTATGCGCAACGATCTGACGAGGAAACCGGAACAGGTGCCCAATTTACATTGAACCACGTCAGCCGTGGCGTCGAATTCATGCGGCATTATCTGGCCGAACGACAATTTCCTCACGGTCTGGCAGAATCGCTTGAGCCGATGATGCTGACCACTGATCGCACCATCCCCTTTACCCAGCTTGCATTTCCCGATGAACGCACCCGCCTGCTTGGGCAAATTCTTGGCACTGCTGACCTAACAGGGCAAATGGCTGATCGTGCCTACCTGGAAAAACTGATGTTCCTCTATTTGGAATTCAAAGAAGCAAATTTTGGAAACTACCAAAGTGTCTATGATCTACTTCGTCAAACCGAATCATTTTACGCAACCACTCGGGACAAGCTGGATGGTGAACTTGGTGGCTTATACAAAAAACTATCATTCCATTTTGAAGATACTCTGGGCGTGGACAAAAACTACTACCTTGAGTCAATCGAGAAAAACATCGCCTACTTGTCAAAAATTACTTTGCTCAACGAGAAAGAATATCTCTCCATGCTCAAGCGCGACAGGATCGTGGAAAAAGCCCAAGGCATGATAGCTCCAAACAAAGTTCGAATAGAAAACACGCTGCAATAATTTTATTGCATTTCCACTTTAATCATGTCAGCTTGCCCCCTCCCCCCTCCCTCTGGGAATGGGGCTTGGGTTGAACAAACCAGATGAATCATCCCCGACAGTTACTTGTATATGGTTAACCAAGCCAATCAGCAAATCGCTTATCTCGCCGGAGGTTGCTTCTGGGGTATTGAGGAGCTGGTGCGGATTATTCCAGGGGTACTGGAAACTCAAGTTGGCTATACCGGCGGCAACACGCCGAATCCGGTTTATGAGCAGGTGAAAACCGGGCGCACGGGTCATGCTGAATCGCTGAAAGTTATATTCAACCCACAGCAGTTATCCTACCGCCATTTGCTGTTTGAATTTTTTCGTATGCACAATCCCACCACACGCAATCAGCAAGGAAACGACATCGGCACGCCCTACCGATCGGCCATTTTTTATGTCAACGATGAACAGAAATATATTGCTGAAGAGGTGGTAAGAGCAGTGGATGCGTCTGGGGAATGGGGCAATAAAGTTGTCACAGAAATTGTGCCTTACAAGGAATTTTTCTGCGCCGAAGAATATCATCAAAAATATCTGGTCAAGAATCATGGCGGCTATACTTGCCACTACCTCCGGCAGTTCACATTGAATGAAGGTGATCAAATTTAAGGTTATCTCTAAAAATTCATATTTTGTCACTCCCGCGCAGGCGGGAGTTCAGTGCCGCACGACTGCGGTTGAAACAGCCCACTTTGTGTGCTGCCAGCGTACAAGTTAAAGCGGCCTTCGCAGCAAACCAATGCTGCTATGGTAGCCGTCGCATCGTGGACGAACTACAAGTTCAAGGCATCGCCATGGGCCGATACAAAGTGCGCCGCTTGATGCGTGAAGCGGGGCTCAAGCCGGTTTGGAAGCGGAAGTTTGTGAACACCACCGA
>JAYUTK010000032.1:0-21305 GCA_043755195.1 Gallionellaceae bacterium | reverse complement strand
TGTTGCTTGAGTTGCGCCAGCGCATCCACGCTGCTGTAGTACGAGCCGATATAGTCATGTCCGCTTTCGCCCAGCGGCATTTGCTCGATAAAGCTGATGTTGATCTTATGTGCTAGCGCAAAGTTGACCAGGTCGGGCAGTTCATGGTGATTGATGTCGCGCAGCATCACCGCGTTGAGCTTGATCTGCGCGCTGCCCAGTGCAGCTATGGCGGCCTCGATACCCGCGCGCACTTTATGCAGGTCGCCCGTGCGGGTAATGCGCCGGAAAGTTTCCGGGTTGACACTATCCAAACTGATGTTGATGCGGTTCACCCCTGCTTGCGTCAGCGGCTGGGCAAATTGCGCCAATTGCGAGCCATTGGTGGTGAGCACCAATTCGCGCAAGCCGGGCAGTTCACGGATACGCGCAGCCAGCCACGGCAAATCTTTTCTGACCAATGGCTCGCCGCCAGTCAGGCGAATTTTATTGACACCCAGCGCGACAAAAGTTTTTGCAACGCGCAGGCATTCTTCCAGCGACATGATTTCATTGCGCGGCAGAAATTGCATTTTCTCTGCCATACAATAGGTACAGCGAAAATCGCAGCGGTCGGTGACCGACAGACGCAGATAAGAAATCTTTCTGCCGAATCCATCCTGCAATTTGCCAAATCCATCCTGCAATTTGTTAGTGGCTGTCATCACAGATCAGGCATGCTCAAACTGATGGCTGGTCAAAGACAAATAGACTTCACCGTTTTCCACTTTGATCGGGTAACGCTGAGTGCACCCCACATCAGGCGCGACCGCATTGCCATCCTCCAGGTTGATGTTCCAATTGTGCAACGGACAAGCCACTTTTTTTCCAAACACAATGCCTTGTGATAGCGGCCCTCCTTTGTGCGGACATTTGTCACGCAGCGCAAACACTTCGTCATCCACAGTGCGGAACACCGCAATGTCGCCCTGCACTGTTGTTATCACGCGCGCGCCGAGTTTTGGTATGTCTTGCAGGGTTAAAATTTTTTGCCAAGTATTCACAGTTATCTGCCAGTCTGTCTAATTTAATTAAATATTAAACGGTTAATTTTTCAAATTCACTCGTCCGCACGTTGTCTTTTTTCCATGGGTCTTTTTCATCTTGCAAGGCATAGAGCAGGCGTTCATACAAAGCCTTGCGGTTCACAACATCCCCGACCATTTTCTGTTTAACATACTCCAGCCCTACCCTTTCCACGTAATGCACGGTGCGATCCAGGTAGCGCGCTTCTTCACGATAAAGCTGGAGAAAAGCGCCAGCATACTCCAATACTTCTTCGTGAGTTTTTACTTTAACCAGGAACTGCGCGACCACGGTCTTGATGCCGCCATTGCCCGCAACATAAATTTCCCAACCAGAATCCACGCCGATCACGCCGACATCTTTGATACCCGATTCGGCGCAATTGCGCGGGCAACCGGAGACGGCAATTTTCACTTTGTGCGGCGCATACATTTTCCACAACTCTCGTTCCAGGTCTATGCCCATTTGTGTGGAATCCTGCACACCGAAGCGGCACCATTCGCTGCCCACGCAGGTTTTAACGGTACGCAGCGCCTTGGCATACGCATGGCCGGAAGGCATATCCAGATCAGCCCAGACCTTGGGCAAGTCTTCTTTTTTAACGCCCAGCAAGTCAATGCGCTGACCGCCGGTAACCTTGACTGTAGGAATGTTGTATTTGTCGGCTACATCGGCAATACGGCGCAAATCTTTAGCCGTGGTCACACCGCCGAACATGCGCGGGATGACGGAATAAGTGCCATCTTTTTGAATGTTGGCATGCGCCCGTTCATTGATGAAACGCGATTGCGGATCGTCCCGCGCGATGCGTGGATGAGCGCATAACACATAGTAGTTCAACGCCGGACGACAACTGGCGCAGCCATTCGGCGTATTCCATTCCAACGCCTGCATGACTTGCGGAATGCTGATCAGCGTCTGTGCAGAAATTTCGCGCCGCACCTGCTCGTGGGTCAGTTCGGTGCAAGCGCACATCGGCTTGGTGGCATTCAGTGTCGGGGTATACGCGCCGCCCACAGTGGAGGCCAGCAACTGTTCCACCAAACCGGTACACGAGCCGCAGGAAGAAGAAGCCTTGGTGTGTTTGCGTACATCGTCCAGCGTGAACAAACCTTTTTCTTTGATGGCTTTAACAATGGTGCCTTTGCACACGCCGTTGCAGCCGCACACTTCCATGGTGTCGGGCATGGCTGCCGCACTGCTTTGACCTTGATGACCTATGTCGCCCAGATGAGATTGACCCAGCATCAGTTGGCTGCGGATTTCCGAGACGTTTTTGCCGTCGCGTATCATCTGAAAATACCACGAGCCATCCTTGGTATCGCCGTACATGACTGCGCCTATCAGCTTGTCTGCTTGAATCACCAGCTTTTTGTAAATCCCACCCGCGACATCGTGCATCACAATCTGGTCAGTTTGGTCATTGCCAGTAAAATCGCCCGCAGAAAACAGATCAACGCCAGTGACCTTGAGTTTGGTGGACATGACCGAACCCTGATAGCGCGCGATGCCCATGCGCGCCAGATGATTGGCGCACACCTTGGCCTGCTCGAACAAGGGTGCCACTAAGCCATAGGTAACCCCTCGATGAGCCACGCATTCACCCACCGCATAAATGCTGGGGTCAAAAGTTTGCATGGTGTCGTTGACCACAATGCCGCGATTGCAATGGATGCCGGCGGATTCGGCCAAGGCGGTATTGGGGCGTATGCCGACCGCCATTACCAGCAAGTCAGCGGGAATCTCACTGCCATCCTTGAAGCGTATCGCTTTAACGCGACCTTGTGCATCACCCACCAGCTCCTGCGTTTGGGTTTCCAGCAAAAACTTC
The DNA here is from genome assembly GCA_043755195.1 of Gallionellaceae bacterium. Classification (GTDB taxonomy): domain Bacteria; phylum Pseudomonadota; class Gammaproteobacteria; order Burkholderiales; family Gallionellaceae; genus Nitrotoga. Next base: position 18,430 of record JAYUTK010000032.1, on the reverse strand, counting down.
AGCCCCTTGGCTTCCAAAGATTTTTGCAGCATTTTTGCCGAACTCTGGTCCAACTGACGCTCCATCAACCACGGCATGATATGCACCACGGTCACATCCATGCCCCTGAGCGCCAAGCCATTGGCGGCTTCCAGCCCGAGCAGCCCACCGCCGATGACGACCGCATGCTTATATTTTTCAGCAGCAGCGATCATGGTGTTGGTGTCCTGAATATCACGGTAGCCAATCACGCCTTCTAAATCTTTGCCCGGCACGGGCAGGATGAAGGGATTAGAACCGGTGGCCAACAGCAGCCGATCATATTCAGCTTCAGTGCCATCGTCGGCATAAACTATTTTTTTGCTGCGATCTATGCGCACCACCTTTTTGTTCAGGTGCAGCGTAATATTATTTTGCTGATACCACTCCAGGTCATTCAGAATAATGTCCTGTATGCCCTGCTCTCCGGCCAGCACTGGCGATAGCATGATGCGGTTGTAATTGGGATGCGGCTCGGCTCCGAACACGGTCATGTCGTACAAATCCGGCTCCAGTTTGATCAGCTCCTCCAGCGTGCGCACACCCGCCATGCCGTTGCCAACCATTACCAGTTTCATTTTTTTCATAGCCATACCTCTAAATATAAATTCATCACGCCGCTCATTATTGCAAAGCTTAATTGCATAACCACAACACCCATGGCTTAACCCTGTATAGTTTCTTGCATGATTTTTGCTCAGCTAATTTGAGCTTAATTTAGCAATACCTGTGCCACCCCCTCAAACGTGATTCAATCAAGTAGTTAGGGCAAAATAGCGCACGGAGAAATAATATTACGCGAGATAAAAGTGCATCAACTCAGGCTAACGCCTGCAATTGGTGCATCATGTAAACAAGGAGAGCAACCGTGTTGGAATCAAATTTAATCGTGCTGGAGATCGCGTTTCTGCTGATCGCCACCCTATATTCCATTACCGGGCACGGCGGCGCATCGGGTTATATTGCCGTCATGGCGCTGCTCGGCATGGCACCGCAGGAAATGAAACCGATCGCGCTGAGCTTGAACATCATTGTGTCGGCGATAGCCACGGTGCAGTTTTATGGTGCGGGACACTTCAGACGCCCGCTATTTACCCCTTTTATATTGGGTTCCATGCCGCTAGCCTTCATCGGTGGTAGCCAGCAATTATCGGCGCAGTGGTTTAATTATTTGATGGGTGCAGCACTTATTTTTGCGGCACTGCGTATCTTCTCCAAACATGCACAAACATTGAGAGTAAGCGCGCCGCCATTTAGTGTCGCCTGCGGAATCGGCGCAGCCATCGGCCTACTATCCGGCCTGATCGGCGTAGGCGGCGGAATTTTTCTGACGCCCTTGTTGCTGTTGCTGGGCTGGGCCAATCCCAAACAAGCGGCGGCGGTTTCTGCGCCCTTTATCCTGCTGAACTCGATTGCCGGATTAGTTGGTTTTAGTGTGCAGACCGCTTACCATTTGCCCTCGCACATCCTCTGGCTGGCGCTGCCCGTATTGGTGGGCGGGCTGTTGGGCTCGTATCTGGGCAGTCGCTCCTTACCCATGCGTGGCATTTCTGGAGTATTAAGTGCGGTACTGCTAATAGCTGGAGTCAAACTTTTGTATGTCTAATATTTTGGGCTTGGCTGGCTTCTCCGGCAGTGGCAAAACCACACTGCTGGAAAAACTTATTCCGCTGCTGGTTGCTCACGGGTTGCGCGTCGCCGTGATTAAACATGCACACCATGATTTTGATATAGACCAGCCAGGCAAGGACAGCTATCGTCAGCGCAAGGCAGGAGCAAGCGAAGTGCTGATAATCTCGGCGCACCGATGGGCACTGATACACGAATTGAAAAATGAAACAGAACCCACTCTGCAAGAATGTTGTGCACGGTTGTCGCCTTGTGATTTGGTGTTGGTAGAGGGCTACAAGTACGCTGACATTCCCAAGCTGGAGGTGCATCGTAGCGGCGTTCACCATGAATATTTATATCCCAACGATGCGCGGATAATCGCTGTAGTCACAGATATCCGAGCTGAATTTCCCTTGCCTGTGCTCGACCTGAACGCGCCGCATACAGTAGCAGCATTTATAATCAAGCATTACTCTCTGGCAGAAATAGCATGAAAATAAAACTGCTTTACTTTGGACGTCCGGCAGAGAATTTAAAGATCAGGCAGGAGTTGGCCGACCTTCCAAATCACACGGCCACCCTGTCTGACTTGCTGACAGGGCTGCGCTTGCGCGGAGAAATCTGGCAGCACGAATTAAGCGAAGGCCGGATACGTTGCGCCATCAATCAGGAGTTTTCTCCTTTGACTACACGCCTCCAAGAGCAAGATGAAGTGGCGATTTTTTCACCTATTTCTGGCGGTTAATGAATGAGCATCTCAATTCAACATCACGATTTCGATGTGTCGGACGAGCTCAACGCGCTGCGCGCTGCAAACAAGAACGTGGGCGCGCTGGTCAGCTTCGTCGGCTTGGTGCGAGATTTTAACGGTATCGATCCCATTGAAAATTTGACGCTGGAACATTATCCCGGCATGAGTGAAAGCGCGCTGGCCGACATTCTAGATCAGGCACACACACGCTGGAATTTAATCGCCTCGCGCGTCATTCATCGCATCGGCACGCTATTGCCGAGCCAGCAAATAGTATTCGTAGCCACTGCCGCCGCTCACCGCAGCGAGGCATTTGCCGCTGCGGAATTCATTATGGATTACCTGAAGACGGACGCACCCTTTTGGAAAAAAGAGCAAACCCGTCACGGTGCATCGTGGCTGGAAACCAAAACGACAGATACAGAACGCGCCGCGCGCTGGAAAATAAAAGATACTGGAGAAAGCACATGACCCTGACTCATTTTGATCACGACGGCAAAGCGCAGATGGTGGATGTCGCGGCCAAAGATGAATCCCTGCGCATCGCTCGCGCTGCGGGTGCTATTCGAATGACAGCTAGCACACTATCCTTGATCGCCAATGGCACTGCAAAAAAAGGTGACGTGCTCGGCGTGGCGCGCATTGCAGCCATACAGGCCAGCAAGCGCACCGCCGAACTCATTCCTTTGTGCCACCCTTTATACTTGACCCAAGTTGCAGTGGAATTTAATCTGAATCACGAACAAAATACCGTGGAGTGCATCGTCACCACGCAGACTATGGGGCGAACCGGCGTAGAGATGGAAGCACTTACCGCCGTGAGTGTAGCGCTACTGACCATTTATGATATGTGCAAAGCGGCGGATCGCGGCATGACCCTCACTGACATTCGGTTGCTGGAAAAACAGGGCGGGCGTTCAGGGCATTGGCAGCACACATAACTTTTGATAGCAACATACTTATGGGCATACATTTCCTTGTGTGCCATAACTCGATTACTTACCGTGGCAAGCAAAACTCGCTTTCCTGCGGCCAAGGAATGTTGGCCGCTACTTTTTCTTTTTCACGACTCAATCTGAGTACCGGATCAGCGGGACGCAAAAACGAATTTTTTCGGTGCAAATCTTCATTCATTCGTTTCCATATTAAATCTTTATTCATTCCGTATCCCGCCACTTTATCTGACCTGTAAAACCAAAGTCCTACCTCGTCAAAAGCACATAACTTCCAGTTCTGCGAAAAATAAAGCTCGCCCAACAAGGGAACGGGTGTACCTCTAAATGGTTGGAGTGCAGGAGTGAAAATGGAATCTATGTGATTTTTTTTGAGCAGGCGATCCCATTGTGGTTGTCTTGAAAAAATATCGTTATGGTCTTGCATAACACTGTTAAATGAATAGTTTCGCCCATCAACCAAAACCGGCTTGTGGGTTACCCATGCAAGATACCCTCCAAAATGAAAAAGCGAGGCAATTGCTGATATGTCTTTCTGGTCCCTCACCTTTATGGCGTACGAAGGGAATACGCCTTTGCGAAACCCAAACCCTATGTTGTGCATGGTATAACGATGCCAAACAAGCAATGCAATCAATGCGGCCATCGATAAGCAAGCCATCCCCACTGCGGTCTTTTTAGAGATATTTGATTCCGCCCTTGATAGAACTGTCGTTACCAGGTGGCACAGCGGGTTGAAAGCAGCTATCGCAAACAACCCGATATTCCTTGAATATCTGAGCGTTAAAATAGTGAATATAAAAAACAAGATACCGTTTGCAATTGCATTAGGCGATCTTGGTTTGGGAATGAACGCGACCACTCCAAAAATAAAAATTACTATAAATATCGGGGCGAGCGGTGTCGTCAGTATTGGAAAAAATTCCACCACCTGCCCGGTCAGTGCTGCATCTGCGGCAAAAAAGAATGGCAGAAATAGTTGCATGGGGCCGAGTGGCGTCACCATCGCAGCAACGCTGGTTGCAATGGCCGTTAACAGCAATGCCTTGCTAGCCTCCCACGACCTTCCCTTAAATGCGTCCTGAACCAGATAGCAGCATACTGTAGCAACTAAAATTATGGCGGAAGGATGTAAATTGGACATTACAAACCCAATAACCGGAACTGGGTACAACCATTTATTATTTCCTGTCCTGTTGCGAATTTCCAGACAAGCGATTGTTGCAGCTATGGCAACAAACAATACATTTTCAGGCCTGAGCGCTACCCTGCCATCCAAACCGATGGCGACAGCCAGACCAGCGATGATCGCTCCAATTATTACCCACTTATTGTCGGCTGATACCCATGCTTGAACCACAAGAATTAAAACTGTAAACGATGCCAGCGCCGTGTTCAGAGCGCTCAATCCCGTTTCTCCAAAAATGCTGTGCGTAAGATAGAGCAGCGTACCGAAGCCCCACTCGTAGAATTTTTCAGGGGCTCCCAATAAGCCAGATATATAAAAAGATTTGTCTGGAATTTGTCCCGACAGGATAACCTCGCGGCCGACCGTCATATGAAACCAGAAATCGGGGTCGGCAAGGACTTTAGTGAAGTACATCCAAAGCGTACCCAACAGCATAAAAAAAGCTGCCGCTTTATACGACAGCTTCGGGGTCAAATTTATCTCCATTCAATGTATATCCGCACAAAGGAATGCTACGCTGACACCATTTTCTTGTTCATGTTACGTGGACGACCAGCCAACTTCATGCCTATGCTAATAATGACCAGCGCCGACATATAAAAAATGATTTGCATCCCTGCTGGTTTATCTTCATAACCAACCAAAATATGAAGAAGTGTACCAAACATTGATTGCTGAGAAAGCAATGCCGAGGTATCCCAAACAGGATCAGCCAAGCTAGGCAACAAATCGGCCTGGATTAAAAAATGTGCAGAGCGCGAGGCCATGCCTGCTGCTAAAAACAATATCAACATACCCGTGGCCGCAAAAAACCAACGCATCGGAACACGCAGCAAACCTGCGTAAATTGTATATCCAATAGCCACTCCGACCAGTAACCCAGCTAATCCGCCAGTCAGCATAGACGCTGCTCCCGCTCCTTCTGAAGCAGCGATTCCATAGAGAAATAGTGTAGCTTCCGAGCCTTCCCGCAATACTGCCAGCCCAACTATCACTAACAACACCGAACATTCGCTACGACCATCGCTAATGGCAGTCCCCACTGAGCGCGCATTTTTGGCCAGCTCGGCACCGTGCGATGACATCCAGATGTTGTGCCATGCCAACATGACTACAGCCAGTCCAAGCACCATGGCATTAAACAACTCTTGCCCCATGCCACCTGCCCGATCCGCAATATTACTGGCGAAAAAGGCCACGATACCCGCACCCAGCAGACCCGCCACCACTCCTGCGACCAACCAGTAATTGCGACCCGGTACGGTACGTGTCGCTGCGGCCACAATACCAATGATGAGCGCGGCTTCAAGAACCTCGCGAAAAATGATGACGGCAGTGCTGAACATGGCTTGTTACCTCCCAAATATAATTTCAACGCTAAGAATTACTCAACCACCACCACACCTTGAGCCGTACTTTCATGGAACTCACCCATGAATTTATACCTGCCAGGACTAAGTGGGCCGAGAAGAACAAAAGCAGTTTTATTACCCAGGATTATTTTTTCACGCTTAAGATCGTCGCTATGGAATTCTTCTGGGGTGCTGTCTTTATTTTGTATCTGTAACTTAATCTTCTTGCCAGCAGGTATCTTGACTTCGGTGGGTTCAAACTTGTGATTTTGAATAACCAGAACATACTCAGGCTCTGCACCGACCGCATACATTGGCAACAAAAAAATTAATGTAAGTAAATATTTCATTTTCTAGACTCCTTTGTATTGAAATTGCTAGTACGAATGATAATCGTTCTTATTTGAGAAGTCAACACGGTGGTGAAATTGCACCCATAACTTATCAACTCCATCTTGTTGAGTAAGCGAAACAAAGGTGCTAAGCTGTTGAAAATTAAAAGTAGGTAAGATATGCAATCAAAAAATATTTTTTTGTGTTGGGGATGCACTCTCCTAATTGCTTGTGGTACGCAACCCATCGCTCCTTCTGATAAACATATTCAAAAAGCGGATGCTGTACCCGCAGCTGTTATCCCTCAAGCAATCAAGCGCACTATCCCCCTCTCGCCGCCGCAAGCTACGCCAAAAATTGAAACTTACAGTGTCGTGGTAACCAATGTTCCGGCACACGAAATCCTGTTTGCACTGGCTCGTGATGCAAAAATCAACCTCGATATTCATGGCGGCATACAAGGCACTGTCACGCTCAACGCGGTGAACCAGACCCTGCCGCAAATCCTGAGTCGCATCGCCAAGCAAGTAGATATGCGCTACGAAATGGACGGCACAAATTTGATTGTCATGCCAGATTCGCCCTATTTGAAGCACTACAAGATTGACTATGTGAACATGGTGCGTGATTCGGACGGCGGCATTTCTAATGCAACCCAAGTCGGATCGGGAGGGACTGGTGGCTCTGGCGGCAACAATTCATCGCTTACCATCAAGAACACTTCCAAAAATCACTTCTGGGATACGCTGACTCAAAACATCAAAGACATTCTGCATGAGACTGACAAAATATTCCCAGCAGGTTCTAATGAAACGGCGGTAGAGCATGTCAGATCGGCCAGCAGCAGCGGCACGGGAACACAAGCTGCCAGCAACAAAAAATCTGCACCCAACAAAAAAATTGAGGATAGTGCCAATCCGATCAACGTAGAAGAAGACGGGTACACCATCACGCGGCGCAACACTTTTCGCGAAGCGGCTTCTGTAATTTCCAATCCTGAAAGTGGCATCATTACTGTGCGCGCCACCGGCAAACAACACGAAAAAATTCAGGAATTCGTGGATCAGGTTATGAACAGCGCCCGCCGCCAAGTGTTAATTGAGGCGACTATTGTGGAAGTGAGGCTCAGTAATAACTACAAACAAGGAATAGATTGGTCGCGCTTACGGACCGGCACCAAAGGTTTGAGCATAAGCCAAGCGGGCACAGCGGGTTTGACGCCTACCGTTGGTACGCTCTTACTTGATTATGCAAACCCCATCTCCAAATTTGGCGATTTGTCTGCACAAGTTTCCCTCCTGGAATCTTTTGGTAATGTGAAGGTGCTATCCAGCCCCAAGCTGAGCGTGATGAACAATCAGACTGCGATGTTGCGCGTGGTAGATAATCTGGTGTATTTCACTATCAGCTCAACCATTGCTGCTGGTGACAACAACAGTGATCCTATCATTACGTATAACACCACATCCAACACCGTACCAGTGGGCTTTGCCATGAGCGTCACGCCGCAGATCAATGACAGCGATGCTGTACTGCTCAATATTCGCCCGTCCATTACGCGCCTGCTCGATTACGTCAACGATCCTAATCCAGATTTAAAAACAGCTGGGGTAGAAAGCCTAGTGCCGCAAACTCAAACACGCGAAATGGAGTCGTTGCTAAGAATTGAAAATAACCAAATTGCCGTAATGGGTGGATTAATGCAGGATGAAATAAACAAAACGACTAATGAAATCCCGCTGCTAGGGCGTATTCCAATATTGGGCAATCTGTTCCGCAATCGCGATGACACCACCGCCAAAACTGAATTGGTGATTTTCATTCGCCCAACTGTTATCAAGGATGCCAGCCTCAGTGGAGATTTCAGCGAATTCAGCGATTCCTTGCCTGACTCAAATTTTTTCAAGGTTGATGCCGCAGGAAAAAGCGAGAGCAGCGATAAGTAATATGAGCTTATTACTGGATGCTCTAAAGAAAACAGGTCAGGCACAGCGCGACGGGGTGTCAAGCGGCGTTACGTCGGAACTTACCTTGCAAGAGGTGGCGCAATCTGGCAAGCCAGCTTCCTATTCCAACGAAGACCTTGCTGTCGAAAATAGCCAGGCGCGTGCAACCGGGCATAAACTGTTTACCGCCAAAGCACCGCCCGCTAGTTCTGGACGACATTTGAATATGGTTGCGCTGGTTGTTGGCGGTGGCTTGTTACTTGCTGCCGGGGGTGGCTATTATGTTTGGCGCGAAATTACGCCTGCCACACCCAACTACCAAACGGTTGCTACTACGCCCGTGCGGTCTGCACCCATTATCCCGCTTACCACAAAGACCCCCGATGTCAGCGTGACGCAAAACAATCCTGTTGCCATTAATCAAGCTCCAGCCGCAGTGACTAGCACTCCTCGTGCAGCGGCAACCAAACGCCGCCCCGCAGCACAGAACAACATTGTGATAGAGCGTGAGGCAAAGCCCGACACCATCAACGCGACACTGACAGCCGCTTATACAGCCTATCGCAATGGCGATTTTGCCACGGCATGGCAACTGTATCGCTCTGTGTTGCAACAAGATGCAAAAAATCGGGATGCGCTGCTGGGCATAGCAGCCATTGCCCAACAACAGGGAGATGATACCGTGGCTACGCAATATTACGGCCAGGTATTAACCCTTGACCCACGTGACCCGGCTGCCCATGCTGGACTGTCTGCACTCACTCCGGGCAATGCAGTCGGCACAGAAAGCCGCCTCAAGCTGCTGCTCAACCATCGCCCGGATGCGGCGGAGTTACATTTTGCATTGGGCAATCTTTACGCAGAACAATCGCGCTGGGGCGAAGCTCAGCAATCTTATTTCAATGCGATCAACCACGATCCGGATAATATTCAATACGTTTACAATTTGGCAGTCAGTCTCGATCATCTAAGCCTAGGGAAGTTAGCCGCACAGTATTACCAGCGCGCATTGCAATTGGATCAATTCAAGAATACCAATTTTGACCATGCTCAAACCCAGCAGCGTATAAATGAACTGACTGCGCCCTGAAAGGTAATTTAGGGAAACCGCATGTCAGCACACAATCCACAATCCTCCACACAGCAACCTGCCACACAACAACCATTAGGTCGTCTGCTGGTAGAAAAAGGCGTCATCAGCGAAGATCAGCTACGCATTGCCCTGCAAGAACAAAATAAAAATCACCAGCCGCTAGGTCGTTTGCTGGTTAGCTTGGGCTTTCTGTCCGAGGCTACCATCCGTGACGTGTTGTCTGAAAATCTGGGGCAAGAAAGTGTTGACCTCACTACCGTCATCATAGATTCTGCGGCGATCAAACTCATACCAAAAAATGTCGCGCGTCGGTATGTGTTGTTGCCACTATCGGTTGATGCTGCTGAAAAACATCTTACCCTGGCCATTGCCGATCCCGACAACATCATTGCGCTGGATCAACTGCGCGCCTTGCTCAAGGATGAATATCGCCTGACCACGCAGGTGGCGAGCGAATCTGACATCCTGCGTGCGATTGACCAGTACTATGGCTTCGAGCTTTCTATTGATGGCATCCTGCATGAAATCGAGCCGGGCGAAATGGAGTATCAGTCACTCCAAACCGGGGTCAACGAATTCAGCCAGCCCGTCGTGCGCCTGATTGATGCCTTGCTGACTGAGGCGGTGCAGCAAGGCGCATCCGATATTCACTTTGAGCCAGAAAGCAGTTTCCTGCGAATTCGTTACCGGGTGGATGGCGTGTTACGCCAAGTGCGTAGTTTGCATAAAAGTTTCTGGTCGGCCATGGTGGTGCGGATAAAAGTGATGAGCCACATGAACATCGCGGAAACACGCGCGCCACAAGATGGCCGCATTTCGCTGCGGCTGTCCGGTCGTCCGATTGATTTTCGTGTTGCTTCGCACCCGACCACGCATGGCGAAAATCTGGTGCTACGCATACTGGATCGCCAAAAAGGTATCGTACCCATCAATCAACTCGGACTAGACGATGCCACGCTGAATATACTCAGACTGATTATTGCCAAGCCTGAAGGCATCGTGCTGATAACCGGCCCTACCGGCAGCGGAAAAACCACGACGCTGTATTCGGTGCTCAACCACGTCAACACCGAATCCATCAACATTATGACGCTGGAAGATCCAGTGGAATATCCCATTCCACTGATCCGCCAAACCTCGATCAACGAAGCCGCCAAGCTGGATTTCGTGAACGGTATCCGTTCCATGATGCGGCAAGACCCGGACATTATTTTGGTCGGGGAAATCCGTGACCATCCCACAGCTGAAATGGCTTTCCGCGCTGCCATGACTGGCCATCAAGTTTATTCCACACTGCACACCAATTCCGCCATTGGCGCTATTCCGCGCCTGCTCGATATTGGCATTTTGCCGGACATCATGGCCGGTAACATCACCGGTATTATCGCGCAGCGACTGGTGCGCGTACTGTGTCCGCATTGCAAATATGCCTACCATCCCGATCACGCAGAACGCAACATTCTAGGTGTCCACCATGAAGAGCCAATCACCTTGTACCGCGCCGCGGGTTGCGATATATGCCGCCACCAAGGCTATAACGGACGGTTAGCCATCATGGAGCTACTCAAGATGGATAACGACCTCGACGATCTAATTGCACATCGCGCCAGCATCCGTGAACTCAAAAAAGCCGCGCAAGACAGGGGATTTCGCCCGCTGGCAGCGGATGGAATACGGCGTGTTTTGCAGGGCGTGACTTCGCTCTCTGAAGTTGCACGGGTAGTTGATCTGACTGACCGTTCGGCCTGACAAGATGTTTAAAAACTACTGCGCTCGACATAACTGCGTTACTCAAGACCTCAAAATGCGGGGTCGTATAGCGACAGACTTTAGTGTACATTCCGCTTTTTCGCCCTTTTGCGCCTTGTTCTGCCATCGCTCGCTACGTTTTTCAACACCTTGTTAGAATATCTTTAAATCATGGCGCTCTATTCCTACAAGGCACTCGACGACAAAGGCAAAACCACCAGAGGTTTGCAGGATGCGGCCAACGTACTGGATCTTGAGCTTCGTCTGAAACGCAGTGGGCTGGATTTAATCAACGCCAAGCTGGATCAAAAAAAACTGGGTTTTTCCAGCAACAAAATCAAGCGCATTGACTTGATCACTTTCTTCTTTAACCTAGATCAACTGACACGCGCCGGTGTGCCCCTGCTGGAAAGTTTGGCCGATTTACGCGACACCATGAACGACCAAAAATTTCGCGAGATTATTGCCAGCATGGTCGAATCTATTGAGAGCGGAAAAAAATTGTCGCAGACAATGGCGCTCTATCCGCAAGCGTTTGATAAAATATTTGTCAGCCTGACCCATGCCGGTGAGGAAAGCGGACAGTTGCCGCAAATCTTTGCCCACATCACTGAATCCCTAAAATGGCAAGACGAAATGGCTTCGCAAACTAAAACCATGATGATCTACCCTTTGTTTGTGGGCACAGTGGTTTTGGCCATTACCTTTTACTTGATGATTTATCTGGTGCCTCAATTAGTCGGCTTCATCAAAAACATGGGTCAAGAAATCCCCCTGCAAACACGGCTGCTACTGGCCACTTCCAGTGTGTTTGTGAATTACTGGTATATCTTGCTGGGATTGCCGGTTGTCCTCTTTGCCATTTTCAAAGCGGCACTGGCTTTCAACCCTGGCTTGCAATACCACTTGGATAATCTCAAGCTGAATATCTGGCCGACCGGCCCCATCTTACGCAAAATAATTTTGGCGCGTTTCGCCAATACCTTTGCCATGATGTACGGCTCTGGCATTACTATATTGGATTGTATTGCCAACTCGCGCGACCTGGCGAATAATCAGGCCATCGCTAGAAGTCTGGAACAAGTGACTCAGGAAATCGAGGCGGGTAAAAACCTCACTCAAAGTTTCCAAAACACCGGCATTTTTCCGCCATTAGTTATTCGCATGCTCAAGGTAGGCGAGACCACTGGCCAGTTAGACTTGGCGCTACGCAATGTGAGCTATTTTTATGACCGAGATGTGCGCGAATCAATCAAAAAAGTTCAGGTGATGATAGAACCGGCCATGACCATTATTCTGGGGGTCTTGCTGGGCTGGGTCATGCTATCTGTGTTGTCGCCAATTTACGACATTATCGGCAAAGTACAATAACCATGTCCGACAAAACTCTATTATTCATTAGCGCTAATCACTTCCATGCTTATACATGGAAGAAAGGAATGTTATCGGAGTCATTACGCTTTAATGACAACCCAAGTGGCCGTGAACAATTTTCTGCATTCCTGCACAGCCAGCAAAATCCAGCCTATTTACTTACCGACTTTATTGAAGAAGATTTTCGCTACGAAATTGTGCCGCATTTACGTGGCGGCGAGCGTAGCGCGCTGTTACAACGCAAGTTTGAACAATACTACCGCAACACCCCATTTCGGCAGGCCTTAGTATTGCATCGTCAGACAGATGGGCGGCGTGACGACGAAATTTTGTTCACTGCACTCACCAACCCGGCGCTCATTCTGCCTTGGGTAAACACCATGCTGGCACACAGCGTACCCATTGTTGGCATCTACTCCGTGCCCAATATCAGCACACCCATTATCAAGGGAGTTAATTCAAATCACTTACTGCTATTGTCATGGGAAAAACACGCGGGATTACGTCAAACTTATTTTGATGCCAGCCGTTTACATTTTTCGCGTTTGACCCCCATCAATGCCAACAGAACATTTAGCGAAACAGTTGCAGAAGAAACGACACGCACTCATCAATACTTAAAAAGCTTGAGTTTGCTACAGCCTGGCCAGACACTGGATGTCCACATCATTTGTCACGCACACGATCAGCCCGGTCTGGCAGCGCATCTGCAAAACGATAAAGATATGCGCTTTAGTTATATTGACATTCAGCAGCTTGGGGCACGCCTCAAGTCTAAACTGGATTTTGCTGATTCGGATGCCACCCCGGTTTTTCTGCATCTTCTTGCAGCCAAGCCACCCCACAGCCACTATGCAGCCAGTGAACACACCCATTTTTTCCAGCTATATCAACTCCGTCGCGGCTTGCTGGGCTTGAGTGCCGCGCTAGGTTTGGCCAGTTTATTATGGGGTGCTGCCAACATTTGGCAAGGCAGTACGCTCAGCGCTGACAACGAAACATTTACAACTCAAAAAGCCCAGTTAGCGCGCCAAGCTCAACAAATTACCAAAGGGTTTCCCAATACGCTGGCCACTGCCACGGACATGAAAACAGCGGTGCTGCTATCTCGAAAATTGAGCAGCTACTCCCCCCCACCGCAAAACATATTAAAAGAATTAAGTGCCGCTCTGGACGAATTTCAACGGATCAATGTGAGCAAACTGTCATGGAAAATGACTCCGGCAACGGATGGCTCAGCCGCAACACTGCCGACGCAAGTCATACTACTAGACGGAGAGTTAAACGAATTTTCAGGAAATTACCGCGACGCGCTCAATTACCTGGAGCGCTTCCAGCAAGCGTTGACTCAGAGCGGGCACACCGTGACCGCGGTTACATTGCCCTTGGATGTCAGCGCGCAAGGCAGCATTGCTGCCGACAGCGACAGTAAAAATCAGTCCGCACAATTTTCACTGAAAATTATTTGGAGGTCCAAAGAATGACTTTCTCCAAATCTGATTTTCCGCACGTCATGTGGAGCGTATTAATTTTTCTGGCGGTGCTGGGCTTAGGCAGTGCCGCTATCATTGCTAGTGAGAATTTTCATAGTCAGGCGCAAACCAAACAGCAAGACCTGCACCGTCAACTCAACGAAGCGCGCAAACAACTCGCGACCGCAGAAGAAGATCGTGACAACATGAAAACTTATACCCTGGAGTATGGCACTTTGCTCGATCGCCATATTTTTGGCAGCGATAAGCGACTGGACTGGATAGAAGGCTTGAATGATATACGCCGACAAAAACGTGTGCTGGATTTCAAATACGCCATCGCCCCACAAAAAAATTTCACCCCGGTTCCCGCGCTTGATACGGGTAACTACGATTTGTATTTAAGCACCATGACTTTACAATTTAACCTGCTACACGAAGGTCAATTGATGAATTTCTTTGATGCCATGCATACCAACATCAACGGCTGGTTCATTATTGACCACTGCACACTGGAGCGTGGCAGCCTGGCAACCGACCCGGCTGACTTCAGTTCGTCCACACAACTCAAGGCCGATTGCACCGGAGGCTGGTTGACACTGAAAAATCGGACGACACCATGAAACTTTCCAGCAAAAATAATTTATTTTCCTGCATCCTGCTTGCTTACCTGATTACCCCTGCCGCGCAAGCTGCTCCCTTGGGCCGTTTGTTTTTCACAGCCGAGCAGCGTGCGCAACTCGATCATGACTACTTGCGCAACCCTGCTGTTGAGGGTGATGATTCCTCGGTGCTAACCGTCAATGGTATCGTTCAAAAAAACGGGGGCGCACGCACTGCCTGGATAAATGGCGTTCCACAAAAAGTTGGCAAGAGTGATGAGCGCAGCCCGGAAGTACTACCGCTTGCCGTGCCCGGAAAATCATACCCGGTAAAAATCAAGGTCGGACAAAAGCTGCTGCTGAATAAACCCGTCCAGCAAAATCCGGCTTCCCCTGCCGACTGAAACATGATCCCGTCCCGCCCACTAAAAACCTTTAACCACCCACGCCAGCAACAAGGCGCGGCGCTGATGGTCATGCTGGTGATCGTGGTGTTGGGGGCTGCGGCAATTCTGGTCAACTCGCTCAGCAGCACCGGGTTGCGTAATGAGCGGGATAAAATTACTGCGGATGCGCTGGCACAAGCTAAAGAGGCGCTGATTGGCATGGCGCTGACTTACTCTGATTATCCGGGTAGTCTGCCGTGTCCAGACACTGATAATGACGGCGATGCTGATGGCGGCGGAAACGGGATTGACTGCTCCTCATATATCGGTAGGTTGCCGTGGAAAACCCTAGGTCTGCCTGATCTGCGCGACGCGACTGGCGAACGGCTGTGGTACACCTTGTCGCGCAATGTTCGCCGCTATGCCTCGGCACACCCGCTTAACAGTGAAACAACAGGTACACTCAGTATCACGGGGACTTACACTGCCAGCAATTTAATGGCCATAATATTTGCGCCCGGCAGTTCTATCGCGTCACAGAATCGTGCCAATAACGGGTTAAGCTTGTGTAGCAACCCGAGCCGATGTGCCGTCAATTATCTGGAAGGTAGCAATGCCAATGCGAGTCCCGGCTCCTCACCGAATACCAATTATCAAAATGCGAGCTCGACTGTTTCTTTTAACGATCAATTGATTTCCATTTCTCACGACCAGTTATTTCCCTTGATAGAAAAACGCATTGCGCGTGAGGTGAAATCCTGCCTCGACGACTATGCACAAGAACCGCTCAATAACAATAAATATCCTTGGGCCGTTCCAGTTACGGCCTCCGACTACACCAGTATGGAGAACACACGTTTTGGCAGGTTGCCCAATAGTGGAAGTTCATCTATTAGCGCTTTACTCAATGCTCTGGCTACGCTGCAACTGGCTTTAAACAACTACTCTGCAAGCAACGCAAGCACGGTGACTGCCCTTTTTAATGCCGGGGCTGCGCTTATTGTTGCGGCGGATGCCGTCAAAAATAATCAGCCTACTCAGCCCGCCATTTCTGAACCTATAACAAACCAAGCAGATCAAACGGGCGATAAAGCGAAAAAGCTGGCTAATCTTCAAGGAGGAGTTACCCGATCCGAGGTTCAGTCTGAAATTAACACAGCGAGTTCCAATTTGGCTACCGTCACCCTGTGGCCACCCAGCTGCACTCTTTTTTCTCCATCCAACAAATATTGGGTTTACTGGCGACATTTGATATTTTTCCAGATAGCAGATGGCTATCAAATTGGCGGTAACGGAATCTGTGCGCCAAATTGTCTAAAAATCAATAATGCGGGAGATTACAGGGCTACTGTTCTCGTTGCGGGAATGCGACTTTCTGGACAAGCAAGCACTGCTCCCTATACCAACCCGCCCACGCCTTATCTGGAAGGCATCAACGCACACACAGGCGCATCACCCGCCATAGATTTTGAAACCTATAAGCCGTCCGACGCGCAATACCAAACTGTCAATGACTTGGTATTATGTCTAAACGGAACACCTAACTGCCCATGACCTACTCCTCTATCCGCACCAGCTATGGCTTTACCTTGGTGGAAATGGCCATGGTTCTGATAATTGTGGCACTGCTGCTGGGTGGTTTGTTGCCAACAATATCAAGCCAGGTGGAACGGCAGCGCGTCAGCGAAACCAGCAAGCAGTTGGCTGACATCAAGGAAGCCCTGATTGGATTTGCAGTCATCAATGGCCGCCTGCCCTGCCCCGCCACAAATACAAGTAACGGTATGGAAAGTTTTTGTACCGCCAATGCAAGCGGTGTTGCCTGTGGTGCACAAATGTCATCACCAGTCCCAGCAAACGGTCGCTGTTTCAATCCATACAATGGTTTTGTGCCCGCTGCAACTCTAGGCATCACTCCGGTGGATGCTAATGGCTACATGCTGGATGGCTGGAACAATCGCATTCACTACGCCGTTACTGCGTTGACTAACGCGGGCATTGATGTGTTTACTGCACCAGGTGGCATGAGCACGGTCGGGATTTCAAACCTTGCACCCGATTTACTGGTGTGCTCAAACACCACTGCTGCTGGATTCAGCGGTTCAAGCTGTGGAACCAATAACTCGCTTACTTCCAGCCCCGGTGTCCCGGTGGTAATTTACTCTACCGGAAAGAATGGCGCATATGGCGGAACCAGTACTGATGAAGCGGCCAATCTCAACGGCAATAAAACATTTGTCAGCCACACCCCTGCACCAATTCCGAATGAATTTGACGACATCGTTATCTGGCTGTCGCCGAATGTCCTGATCAATCGCATGGTAACTGCAGGCCAACTGCCTTAGATTTCAGTCGCTCCCGCACAGCGGGAATGACGATCAAACCCTAGGCCAAGTCGTGCGCCGCACCGTCTTACAGCACAATGCTCACAACCAATCATTCCTTGCGAATACGATCTGGTTCGGTGTAGCTTTAGGCAAACGGCGGCTGAGGGAATATTGCAGAGTCAGAAAAAAATCCCACTACAATTAGTGAGACTGATATTTTAAAGATGGGATTTAATGGCGGCTCACAAACAAGCGAGCCGCCACTAAAGGGGAATTACTTCTTTTTCTTGCCACCGGCAACAGCTTCTTTCAACTTGCTGCCGACTTTGAATTTCACGACTTTCTTGGCTGGTATTTTCAACTCTTTGCCAGTGGCCGGGTTGCGGCCAATGCGGGCAGCACGCGCTTGCACGGCAAATGTTCCAAAACCAATCAACTGTACATCATCGCCCTTAACCAACGAAGCTTGAACAGCAGCCACGATTGCGTTCAGGTTTTCTTCAACACTGCTTTTTGAATTTTTTGTTGCCTTAGCTACTGCATCAATCAGTTCTGCTTTGTTCATGGTGCTGGCTCCCTTGTTGTGGTTGAAAAGACAGCGAACTGTATCAAGCCAGCGCGACTATGACAAGGGGTTTGCACCACAAAAAAACAAAAAAAGGCTACCAGTACAGGCCAGATGTTTCATTTGTGACGCGTGCCCCCTCTGGTCTTTTGATTAACAGGAAAGATTTTGTTCAGTCTAGCTATGAATAACTACGCCACTCTTTCCAAAAACTTCCATATTAATCAATATAATGCGCGATTATTACGCGAATATTGCAAATATCGGGGCTAGCCGCCTTCCCTTTCAGAGCTAGCCAATTTCAAGCGGCTACGCGGCGCTTGAACTCCCCCGTGCGGGTGTCAATTTCGATTTTGTCGCCGATTTCGCAGAATGCGGCCACCGGCAACTCCAGGCCAGAGCCTATCTTAGCGGGTTTCATCACCTTGCCGGAGGTGTCGCCGCGCGCCGCAGGCTCGGTATAGATGATTTCGCGCACCACGGTATTGGGCAGATCCACCGAAATAGCCTTGTCGTTGTAGAACACCATTTCGCAGGCCATGCCGTCTTCGAGGTAGTTTAGCGATTCACCCAGGTTTTCCTTTTCCACTTCGTACTGGTTGTACTCGCCGTCCATGAACACATACATCGGGTCGGCGAAATAGGAATAAGTGGCATCCTTGCGATCGAGCTGCACCATGTCAAATTTGTCGTCGGCCCGGTAGATCGC
>JAYUTK010000031.1:0-3002 GCA_043755195.1 Gallionellaceae bacterium | reverse complement strand
TCACTATGCCATTCACGCGCCACGGCTGCTGCTCACCGTTGGCGTCCGTTGAGCGCCGCTCAAACCATACAGGTTTTCCCATTAACGCCGTGGCCAGTGCGTCATAGGTGAGCACCTTGTTTTTCAGGTGTACGTTAAGAAACGCACCACCGCCCACCGTGTCAGTGGTGCAGAATATATTGCTCTGATCTTCACTCGACTCTTTGCGTATCTCGCTATCAATTGCGCCGGTCGATATTTTAACTACATTGCCGCCGTTTGATTTCCACACCGATGGCAATTCGTTTTCGCCACCGCCGACAAAAACAAAGCCGTTGTCAAAGTCAGCCAATGAAAACTTGGCCTTAACACCTTTTTGGATAATGCCGCCGGGAATGCGTTGATATGGGAAATCGCCCGCCACCACGCCGATATTTTGAAAAGGCTCGTTTGTTATTTCTCCAGCAACATATAGCACGTTTTTATTTACATGAATGCCTGTGATTTCATCCGGATCAGCTTCTGCAGAACCAAAATCGAGCGCGTTATATATCATGCCGTTATTCAGGTTCGAGATGAAGAAAACCACACCCGTTCCTGCCAGCGAGTTGCTATTGAAGTGGATAAAATAACCGTCTTTAAATACGACCTGCTGCGAAGGTCCAATGTCAGTGGTGTAATTTGTGTTAACGATTTCTGAAAGCGTGCTCGGGTTCTCTTGGTAGATGTACCCTTTCAACCCCGGCACTACAATACAAAGCTGCTTGCCATTATCGGCCATTGATACCGGGCCGTTTCCGTCAATAACCCCGATGAGTGTAGACGTGCCGTTTTCGTTAATTTTGTATAGGTCTGGGCCATGCACTGAGTACATGATTCCGCCCATGACGTGTGAGCCGCGAGCAGTACGAGTGCCTGCTGTGGCAAATTGTGATATGCCTGGCGTTCCGTGCAGCTGCGCCTCTGATAGCGCGTTTGTTTCTGGGATTTTTACAAAAAAGTTGACGCATTCTTGAGCCGCTACCGGCCTTGATACGTCAACATAATAACCGGTTGCTATTGGCAGACGCACCATTAAACCCCGTTATAAAAAGGATCGGAAGAGCCCCAAAGGTTGTTTGCCACGCCGCGTGATAGTCCCGCTGGGTAGGCTGTTGTAATGACCGGCTTTAACGCCACTAGCATGGCCTGAAATGACTCTGTTGCGTCATTTATCAGTCCGATATTAGGCGGTCGCTGGTATGCGTTGTTGATTTTAACGGCGAGATTGCACTTGATAGCTGCAAGTGCCGCGTTTGGCACTATCAGCTCACTTGCCGAAGATGCTGGCACAACAAATGCCAAATTAACGCCGCTCGCCTGCCATTCGTTGAGCATGTCAATCAGTATTTCATAACCGTTAACATGTTCTTCGGCTGTTAAGGGAGTTTCCGCGCCACGAATACCGGCGCGGAAAAAACCAGCACGAACAACATCACTTCCGGTTGTCATTCTTCACTTCTTTGGTGACCACTGGCTCATCACTGGCGGTCTCTGCAACCCATCCCAACTCAGTAGCCGCCTGCACGGTCGCTGGCTCGTCATTCAGGCGAATCACTGAGCCGTCCTGTCGTTTCCAATTTGTCATTTCTGCACCCTTTTAAAATGCGCGGTGGCTATTAACCACCGCAAATATTAGCCATTAACCGCCGTATGCTTGGCCTGCTTTGAAAGGGTCAAGCGCGGCGTAGGCTGGCCAGAAGTCCAGACGAATGGTCTGGCGATTAGCGTCCCCGTTACCGTACTTGCTCACACGGAATTCAAGCCCATCGTCTGTGATGGCGGTAGTGTCAGTAACGAACGTCTTAGGGATCGGGATTGATACCATCGAAAAGGCGTTTTTATGCCAGAAAAGATTAGGCTGATGAGTCGTGCCAGCGGCACCAAAAAAGGTAACGACGTCACCCGATATAGGCGCAGACGAAACGCTATTATAAGAGCCAGTCGCCTCAAAGATTGCCGGGCCTGTAACCACAACGTTCCCGGTGCCTGTGCCGCTTAGCGTTACGTCCTGAGCCACGGTGCCGGTGTACACTACAGCAGCGCCATTTTCGTCAAGAATAGGGCGGTGTGTCATGAGGTTGAGGCGGTTACGACCGGTGATCCGCATCACATCACCAGCTTTTAACTGCGTATTTGCCGAAAGGCCTGCTACAGCAAAGGTCTGCGTCATCGTGTCTTTACAGGTCAGGTAAGTAACGTCCGGATTTGCTGACAATGTGCCGACGCGGGTAGCGCCAGCGCCAATAGTATGGGTGGGCAAGGTTGTTGACACGAGCACATCCATGCCCGCGAAATTTTCCATGATCAAGGCTTTATTGTGTGCATCAGCAATCAGCTTATCATTGCCAGCCATTGAGCGCTGCTGACTTGCTAGCTTTGTCTGAGTATATGGCCCGCATGACATGAACCATTTCTCGTCCTCTGGTACTCCAGCCGCTCGCATCAAAGCGCCAGCCCTTGCAACATGGTCCCATGTAGTGATTGCGGTGCCGTGTGTGCCGCAGAAAAGAGCGCTGTTGCGGAACATGAATGATGAAAAATCCAACTCCATTTCAATGGCAATCCGGCGAGCCATCGGCCCAAGCAGCTTCCGTAGCCCAGCTTCTCCGCCCATGCGTAGCGCTTGATCTGCAACTTTAAAATCAACGCGGGTCGTCAACATATTTTGAACGGTGGCGCTGGCTTTACCGGCAATAATGTCAGAAGCGGGGATTGATGTTAAATCGCCGTCTGCTGTGCGGATGATGTTAACATCCAACGGGCGCTTGATATCAACAACAGAACCCGCCCCGCCAGTGAATCGCCCTTTGAAAAGCTGGGTATCAACGTTTTTTGTATGTACGCGCGCCGCTTGAAATTCGGAGACGTAAACGTCTGCAACGGTGCGCGTGATATTACTGTCAAAATTATTAGGCATTGCATCCCTCCTGTGGGATTTTAACTAAAAGTGATACCGCTTGATTTACTGCCTGATGAACCTG
>JAYUTK010000030.1:0-52045 GCA_043755195.1 Gallionellaceae bacterium | reverse complement strand
TTCCATCATAGGCCTTGGGCATCAGCTGAATTTGCAGGTTATTGCGGAAGGCGTAGAAACAGTGGAGCAAATGGATTTCTTGCGGGATCGTGGTTGTGACGAAATACAAGGTTATTTTTTCAGCCACCCCTTGCCTGAAGACAAGCTTGCGATGTTCGTAAAAAATCATGCGAAGGATAGAGCGTTTCATTAGCATGATTAACTTGTCTATCAGCCTAGAAACTGCAGCTTAACCCACAGATTACGTAAATTAACTCAAATTTATATACGGGGCGAGCTTAAAGTTATTTTCCGAAGCAACTCGTTTATTTTCGCCGAAATTTTTTAAAATCCGCAGGCTCCCATTTACGCGTTGCAAGCAAAATACCAAGACCGCTGCGCTTATCCAGCGGAACGGACAAACTATCCTCGTGCAGCTCTGCAAATTTCTGGCGTAGGCGGCGCAATTCATTCTGTATTTGCGCGCGCGCATGGTCGCTAAACATGCCCTGCACAAATGCCATGGACTCATCTTCTTGGGTGAAATTACTTTTCAAAAAATCATTTATTCCACGAGTTTTAAAGTATTGATTGATCGGGCCTAACGGCAGCCAATCGAAATCACGTGCGACATTGATACGGATACGGTTGTTGGGAAGCAAGTCGATAATGCGCAGTTTATCGAGGCGCAAAAGATATTTGATGCACTCTTCTTTGCTTAGAATGTAATACTCAACTATTTCAGCTATCGTCCAATGATTCAATGCACAGACAGCAACAATCAACAACTTGGGTTCTGACACGACCTCGCGCTCTTGTTTTTCTGTCAATGTGAATAGACGGGATCGCTCTGAAATGGCTTCTTTGGTGAGTTCCGCCAGCGTATAGCCCAGCAGATTACTGATTTCCGATAGGCGGCTTATGGTCAACCGACCCGATGATAGTATCCGCTTGACGCTGGGCTCTGATATATCCAACGCACGGGCAAGGTCACGGTAAGTCATTCCCTGACCCTTCAGCTTCTTTTTAATGATTGAAATCAGTTGGGCGGTTTCGGACATGGCATTTAAGTATCGTTAATTGATACCTTTCAGTCTAATAACCAATTCTAATCCGGTCAATGTTTTAATTTTCAATCCCTCTAGCTACTCTAGCGTCACTTTAACAACACGAGAGATGACGCACATGTTTAATTCCTTCATGCTTCGCCGATTGGCACTGATTATTTTGATGAGCGCGGCGTTAATCGCCGCCAATGTTCAGGCAGCCGATCAAGCCGTTGACAATAAAATCAGCCGACTCGATCTCGGCAAAAAACTTGAGGTCGGCGATGTCGTATTTGTCCGTATTCCGTTTGCGCCTTTCACCGAAGTTGCCAAGACAACGATGGGTTGGACAAACCATGTTGGTATTGTGGTTGATGTTTCCGGGAAAGAGCCACTGGTTGCAGAAAGCAGATTTCCACTTTCCGGCCAAACCACTTGGTCTAAATTCGTTAAGCGGTCTGATAAAGGCAGGGTAGCCATTACCCGATTGCCCATACCTCTTGATGCGACACAGCAAGCCAAGCTGACGCTGGCGGTAGCCCAGCGCAAAGGCATTTTTTATGACACAGGGTTTGATCTGCATTCGCATAAGCAGTTTTGTTCGCGCTATGTTCGTGAAGTGCTGCAGGAGGCTGTTAATGTTGAACTGGGTAAGGTGGAAAATTTTTCAACCTTATTGAAGGATAATCCACAGGCCAATCAGCAGTTTTGGCGGTCATGGTTTTTTGGCAGCATTCCATGGCAGCGCGAAACCGTTACGCCAGCCAGCTTGCTGCGCGATAAGAAAATGCATATCGTGTTTGATGGCCGCGCTATTTAGCTTTTACACACAGGGAGTTTACAGAATGAGAAGTGTTATTCGATTTTTATTGAAACAGGTCTTTCAACGATTGTTTCGCGTCCGCACCACGGGGTTGGATAAAAAAATCGATACCAAAAAACTACTGGTGATCGCCAACCATGAATCGTTTTTGGATGGTATTTTATTGGGATTGTATCTGCCATTCGACCCCGTTTTCGTCGTTCATACCGGTGTCACTCGCAGTGTATTTTTCCGTATGATTTTAAGCTTGGTGGATTATCTTGCAGTTGATCCAACCAGTCCGATGGCAATCAAAAAAATCATCAAGCTGGTCGAGTCAGGCCGCCCCGTTGTGATCTTTCCCGAAGGGCGGATTACGCAAACAGGTTCGTTGATGAAGGTGTATGAAGGCCCCGCATTCGTTGCCGCTAAAACCGGTGCAACGATACTCCCGGTACGTTTGGATGGTCCGGCACGCTCATACTTCAGCCGCACTTCTGGTAAGTATCCGCGCCGACTCTTTCCACGCATTACACTTTCGGCATTGAATACCACCATGATTGCGATGCCGGAAGAAGCAACTGCCAAGCTGCGCCGCCGTAAAGCGGGTGAAGCGATGCGACATGTCATGCAGAAAATGATTTTTGAGTCGCACCCCAAGCAGACGCTTTATTCTGGCTTGCTGGATGTAATGGCGATTTACGGGCGTAATCGTCATGTCGTGGAAGATGCGAAACAGATCGAGTATTCATATAGCGATTTACTAAAAATGACATTGGCGTTGGGGCGCATGGTTGCGAAACAAAGTGAAGTTGGTGAGTGTGTGGGAATTTTCATGCCTAACCTTGCCGCAACGGTTTGCATGATGATAGGTGTGGGCGCGCAAGGTCGTGTGCCAGCCATGTTGAACTACAAAGCCGGTGCAGCAGGTATTCAAGATGCTTGCACGGCGGCAAAAATCTGCACTATTTTTGCATCGCGTGCGTTCATTGAGCAAGCCAAGTTAGAGGCGGATGTTGCTGCGATTCCAGGTGTAAAAATTTTGTACCTGGAAGATTTACGTCCAACTATGGGCATAGCCGATAAGCTATGGGTGCTATTCGGCATGATGTTTCCACGCATGATGGAGGCGCAATCTGACCCGTATAAAACGGCTGTAGTGTTATTCACTTCGGGCTCTGAGGGCAAGCCAAAAGGTGTGGTGTTGTCGCATCGTGCGCTGCTGTCCAACATCGCCCAGATTCACTCAGTCATTGAGTTTTCATCGGAAGATAAAGTGCTCAACGCGCTGCCAATATTCCATTCATTTGGTTTAACAGGCGGTGCGTTACTGCCGATTATGACGGGGATGAATTTATTTCTGTACCCTACCCCGCTGCATTACCGCGTTATTCCAGAGATTGCATACGACCGCAATTGCAGTGTGCTATTTGGCACTAGCACCTTCCTCGCCAACTACGCCAAGTTTGCTCACCCTTATGATTTTTACCGCTTGCGTTATGTGGTTGCGGGTGCGGAAAAACTATCTGATTCAGTACGTGAATTGTGGTTTGAGAAATTCGGTATTCGTATTTTGGAGGGTTACGGTGCAACTGAAACAGCACCCGTGCTGGCGGTGAATACGCCGATGGCATACCGCAGCGGTACGGTGGGGCAGCTATTGCCATGCATCGAACATCGCTTGATTCCTGTTCCCGGTATCGATAAGGGCGGCATGTTGCATGTGCGCGGCCCAAACGTAATGTCTGGCTATTATCGCTTTGATAATCCTGGACAGTTGCAAACGCCGTCATCCGCAGCGGGTGATGGCTGGTATGAAACGGGAGATGTAGTTTCAATTGATACCGAAGGATTTGTTTCTATTGTTGGTCGCGTAAAACGTTTTGCCAAAGTGGCAGGAGAAATGGTCTCGCTTGAAGTGGTAGAAAAACTGGCAACGAATGCCTCGCCAACCGCTATTCATGGCGCATCCAGCCAAGTAGATGGCGGGCGTGGGGAAGCTATTGTGCTGTTCACCACCGATGCAACATTGACACGCGACATGCTGTCGGCATCGGCAAAAACACTCGGCAATCCTGAAATTGCCGTGCCACGAAAAATTAAAGTGGTTGAAGCCTTGCCACTTTTGGGTACAGGTAAAACCGATTACGTGACGTTGAAAAAAATGGCGGAGGCTTTGTAATGAACGAAAGAAAAACCCTAAACATGCCGCTAATGTCGGCAGGCATGATGTCAGTGTTAATGGCGCAATTTTTCTCTGCGCTAGCTGACAATGCCATTTTGATTGCCGCCATCGCCATTGTTAAATCGCAAGGCTTGCCTAATCTTGTGCCGTTATTGCAAGAGTCATTTGTTGTGCCGTTTATTTTGCTCGCGCCTTTTGTCGGACAAATCTCGGACGGTTTTCCCAAAGGACGTGTCATGCTGGTCGGCAACTTGCTCAAGCTGACCGGCGCAATCGCCATGGTGTTGGGCATAAATCCCCTTGCGGCTTACGGCTTGATCGGCATCGGTGCAGCGATGTATTCGCCCGCCAAATACGGCATCCTCTCGCAGATGTTTGCACCCGCTTCATTGGTGCGCGCTAACGGCATGATAGAAGGCTCAACCATCGTCGCTATTTTGCTGGGTGTGCTTCTGGGAGGCTGGCTGGCCGATCACTCGCTGCAGTGGGCGTTTGTAGGGGTAATGAGTGCTTATGGCTTGGCCGCATTTGCGAATTTATTTATACCAAAGCTGCCCGCAGAAAATTCTGCCGCGAGCTTCAATCTGTGGATGCTCACCAAACAATTTTGGGTATCGCTGACGATGCTATTCAAAAACCCCGACTCGCGCTTTAGCTTGCTCGGCACCAGTGTGTTTTGGGGTAGCGGCACAACTTTACGCCTGATGCTATTCGCATGGGTTCCTGCTGCGTTACTCATCACCGACAATCAAACCCCCGCCAACCTGATGGGTGCAGTGTCGATAGGCATCGTGTTGGGAGCCGTCTTAGCAGGGGTATGGGTATCGTTAGCTAATGTGAATCGTGCGCTGTTGGGCGGGCTACTACTGGGCCCAGCGGTGCTGGCACTCGTTTTAGTCAACGACCTCACCTTTGCCGCAATCGTAATGATTACGATTGGCGTGTGTGGCGGATTATTCGTTGTACCGCTCAACGCTTTGCTACAAGAAAAGGGACACAAAACCATAGGCGCAGGTAACGCATTAGCTGTGCAAAATTTTGTCGAGAATTTGGTGATGCTGTGTTTTGTTGGTTTGTATTCTTTTGCTGCATCTATAAATATCTCAATCACTAATATCGTGCTCGGATTCGGAGTGCTGTTGATGTGTTCCATGATTGCAATTGCAATAAACCGTGTTCTACATCCTGAAGGAAAGTGAAACAATGACGGCCTCTATCAACCATCCTGTTGCACGTCCTATAACAATTCTTGGAACTGGACATGCCTTACCTGCTCGTGAAGTGCTTAGCAGCGAGCTAGACATCAAGCTCAATCATCGAGCGGGATACATCGAAGAAAAAAGCGGGGTGCGCAAGCGTCATTTTGCAGAACCAACAGAAACTGCGGCAGCACTGGGCGCCAAAGCAGCAGTGCGTGCTTTGAGCGCAGCGAACCTAAGTCTAAGCGACATTGATTGCCTGGTAGCAGCAAGTGCAACAATGGATCAGGGGATGCCTAGCAATGCCGCTTTGATCCATTATGAATTAGGTATGGCGGATAGCGGTGTACCCGCATTTGATGTAAATGCGAGTTGTCTTGGTTTTTTGGTTGCGCTTGATACTGTTTCGTGGTCAATTGCCGCAGGGCGCTATCGTCGCGTTTTGATTGTCGCTTCGGACATTGCATCGTGTGGATTAGATTGGGCGTCGATTGAAAGTAGTGCAATTTTTGGGGACGGTGCGGCGGCGGCAGTTATTGGCCTGTCGGAGCAGGGCACGGGCTCAAAGATTTTGAGTGCTGATTTGAAGACGTATTCTTCAGGCGTAGATTTTTGCAAAATCCCAGCAGGTGGATCGCGTTACCATCCCAGTCGAATCAATGAACCCTTCATTCCATTGAAACATCATGTTCATGCCAAGAATGCCGGGCAGAAACCAATCCACGTAACGAATCTCCGCACCTTCCACTGCTTGCCGCTCGAACTTGTCCGCACCCACGCCCCAGATGATGCGCTCCAACAAGTAGCCGTTGGGCGAGCTGGTGTTCACCCAGTATTTGGGCGCAGAACTCACGTCGATGAGCATGTCCATCTGGTGGTGCTTCACCTTGTTACGGGCGGCATCAAGATCGTCGCAGGAGATGAACAGCAGGTGCTGCGTCGTTGGCAGCTTGGGTGCTACTTGCGCCAACTTTTCGATGCCACCCACAACACCAATCTTGTAGATGTCTTTGTTATCACCGGAGAACGTGAACGCAAGACCGAACACCAGCATGAATGGCATCGCGAGATTCCACACCAGCGCAGAGCGATCACGCAGGAACTCCATGTTGCGGGCGTGTAAGACAGCGAGGAATTTTTTCATGGCTTGCGCTCCTGTCCAGTCACATTGATGAACAAGTCTTCCAGCGTCCATGCCCGGATGCGCAGCCTATCTAGATTGATGCCATTCTCTATGAGCTGCTGCAGCGTGTGATGCAGCCGATTGGTCTTGATCTCGAACAATTCGCCTTTGAGCATGGCACCGATGTCCATCTGCATCAACTTCCCGCTCGCATCGTCACCCGGTATCTGTAGCACCACATCACCGAAATGTTCTTTCAGTAATTGTTCTGGTGTGCCCTGCGACACGATGCGTCCCTTGTCCATGATGGCGATCTCGTCGCACAGCGCATAGGCCTCTTCCATGTAGTGTGTGGTGAGCACGACGGTCTTGTTGCGCGATTTCACCAACTTCACCAAGTCCCAGAAGTTGCGCCGCGCTTGCGGATCAAGGCCGGTCGTCGGCTCATCCAAGAAGATAAGATCGGGGTCATTGATAAGAGCCAAAGACAGCAACAGTCGCTGACGTTGCCCCCCTGATAATTTTCGGGTGTCTCTATCCAAGATGTCTGTGAGCGAACATAGCTCGATGACTTCGTTGATAGCGAGTGTCTGGGAATAGAGGCGCTCAAAGAATTGCAAAGTCTCGCGCACCGTGAGGAACTCTTGCAGTGCCGTGTGCTGAAATTGAATACCTACTTCTTCTCGATAACGCGCCCCTAACGGCTCACCTTTGTAATGCACAGCACCACTGGTGGGTAGATGTATGCCTTCCAGCATCTCAATGGTCGTAGTCTTTCCTGCACCATTTGGCCCCAGTAAGCCGAAGCAAATTCCCTGCGGAATGGAAAGGTTGATGCCATCCACAGCACGCACGCCTGGATATTGTTTAACTAGATTGGTGGCGGTGATGATGATGGCTTGCATGTGTGTATCTGTAACAGTAATCGATTGCGGCTAGTTTATTCTATTACCAACCTAGCCTGTTAAGCAGCGTGTCTAATTTCCACACAGTTGACACCCTCGGTTACCTCCCCGATACTTCGCCATCTATTTAGTAAAGGTTTTATTCTTTGGACGAGATTTCATTGGGCGAGTTGTTCCTTGCCCTGGTTGTTATTCTGATTTGTTCCGGGTTTTTCTCCGCTTCTGAAACCAGCATGATGGCGCTCAACCGGCATCGGCTGCACCATCTGGTACGTAAAGGCAATAAAAGCGCCAAGCTGACTGCCAAGCTGCTGGCGCAGACAGATAAACTGCTGGGATCCATGCTGCTGGGCAATACTCTCCTAAATGTCGTTGCGGCAGCACTCACTCAAATTATCATTTTGCGCTTATTCGGCCACAGCGAATGGGCGCTGTTAAGCGGCACACTGTTAATCACTTTCGTCATTCTGGTGTTCAGCGAAATCATGCCCAAGGTCATCGCTGCCAGTTATCCTGAACGTATTGCGCTCCCTTCAAGTTACGTTTTAGCGGTTCTGAATAAAATTTTCTATCCCGTAGTTTATGTGGCGATGGGTATGGTGCATGGTTTTTTGTGGCTGCTGCGAATAAAAATTCATGCTGATCAAAGTAAGCAAAAATTAAATCTGGAAGAGTTGCGTACTCTGGTGCTGGAATCAGAACAATTTCTGCCACG
This sequence comes from Gallionellaceae bacterium, assembly GCA_043755195.1. Classification (GTDB taxonomy): domain Bacteria; phylum Pseudomonadota; class Gammaproteobacteria; order Burkholderiales; family Gallionellaceae; genus Nitrotoga. The sequence goes on along the minus strand of JAYUTK010000030.1, from coordinate 44,091 downwards.
CCGACACCAAAAAATGTTACTCAATCTGGTTGACATAGAACGCACTGCGGTAAACGATGTCATGGTGCCGCGCAATCAGATCGAAGCGCTGGACTTGAACACCACTCCGGAAATTTTGCGCGAACAACTGGCGACCTGCCATCACACTTTATTGCCGGTGTATGACGGTGCGCTCGATAATATTGTGGGTATTCTGCATGTGCGTCGTGCACTGCATCTGGTACAACGAGCCAGTTTTGATGCCATCGAATTCCGCGAACTATTGGATGAGCCTTATTTTATTCCATCAGATACTGCGCTGCTATCGCAGTTGCAGCATTTTCAAGAACGGCACACGCGGCTGGGTTTGGTGGTGGATGAGTATGGAGAGTTGCTGGGCTTGGTCACCTTGGAAAATATTCTAGAGGAAATTGTCGGCGATTTTACTACCCAGTCACCCGCGCAAACCGGGAAATTCCTACGCTATGAAGACGGTAGTATGCTGGTCGAAGGCAGCTCACCCCTGCGTGATTTAAACCGCAAGTTAGGTATGCACTTCCCACTGGACGGCGCAAAAACGCTCAACGGCCTGATTTTGGAGCGTTTGCAAGATATACCAGAGGCGGGAGTCAGCCTCAAAATAGCCGACTATCCAATCGAGATTATTCAAACTCAAGATCGTGTGGTGAAAGTTGTGAAAATTTTCCCAGCGTTGCCAAATAAGTCGGAGTTATAACCCTTTATATTTCCATTGATTTACAAAGATGGTAAAGCACGGCATGATGCTTAGTAGCAAGTGGGTTTGAATGTCCATCCACAACGAATTCTCACAGGGAGAAGACAATGGCAGCAGATAACAAGACAAAAAAAGCGGGCGATTTTCTATTTATATGGGAAGGAAAGGATAAAGCCGGAAAGCTGGCCAAAGGTGAAATTCGAGCTGCTGGCGAAGCCATCGCCTCTTCGCTGTTGCGACGACAGGGAATCACCGTAGCCAAGATTAAGAAAGTTCGCACCACAGGCGGTAAAAAAATTACCGAGAAAGATCTGGCCTTATTTACCCGCCAGCTCGCAGTGATGATGAAATCGGGTGTGCCCTTGTTGCAGGCATTTGACATCGTAGGTAAAGGACACAGCAATCCTTCGGTTTCCAAGCTGCTGAATGATATTAAAACCAACGTGGAAACTGGCGGCAGTTTGGAGCAATCGTTCCGCCAATTCCCCTTGTATTTTGACGATTTATTTTGCAATCTGATCGGTGCAGGAGAAGCCGCCGGTATTTTAGATAGCCTGTTAGAGCGCTTAGCTTCTTATCAGGAAAAAACACTGGCCATTAAGAGCAAGATTAAGGGCGCATTGTTTTACCCGGTTTCCATTATCGCCGTTGCCTTTATTATCACTGCCGTCATCATGATTTTTGTAGTGCCTGCATTTAAAGAGCTATTCTCCAGCTTTGGTGCTGACCTGCCCGCACCCACTTTACTGTTAATGGGTATATCCGATTTTTTTGTTGCGTATTGGTGGGCTATTTTTGCGACGATTGGCGGCGGGCTGTATGGTTTTTTCTATGTCTGGAAACGTAACAAAAAAGTGCAAAATGCGATGGACAGGTTGATGCTGAAGTTACCGATTTTTGGCATCGTTATTCGCAAAGCCTCTATCGCGCGTTGGACACGCACACTGGCTACCATGTTTGCTGCGGGTGTACCGCTGGTAGAGGCGCTTAATTCAGTGGCAGGCGCGGCAGGTAACGCGGTGTATTTTGATGCAACCAAAGAAATTCAACGAGAGGTCAGTCAGGGTGGGACATTGACTTCGGCTATGGAAAATACCAAAGTATTCCCCAGCATGGTGTTGCAAATGGTTGCCATTGGCGAAGAAGCAGGCTCGCTGGATTCCATGTTAACCAAGGTTGCGGATTTTTTTGAGGCAGAGGTGGATGATGCCGTAGCTGCATTGGCGAGCTTAATGGAACCCATCATCATGGTGGTGTTGGGCACACTCATCGGCGGCATGGTGGTGGCGATGTACTTACCTATTTTCAAGATGGGACAAGTTGTTTAGCCTCAATTTCAATTTATCAGTGCTACCGCGTAAATTTCCGCGCCCACTCCTTTTCCTGTGCTCAGGACAGGCTTATTTTACCCCTAAGCTGGAATTGGAATAACGCATGTCCTGTTTCTAACTTAGCTTTATCTGCCCAATTCTGTGACTTCATTTTTACAATTATTGCAAAGCTCTCCGCTCATGTTCGTCTTGTTATGCGGCACGGTTGGTCTGATGGTTGGCAGTTTTTTAAATGTGGTGATTCACCGCCTGCCAAAAATATTAACGCGCGAGTGGCAACAACAATGTGCCGAGATTAACGGCAAAGAGACTGAGGACACGCCGCACTACAACCTGCTTGTTCCGCGTTCTGCCTGCCCGCACTGCGGCCACAATATCAGTGCGCTGGAAAATATCCCCATCATTAGCTATCTGGTGCTGCGCGGCAAGTGCAAGGGTTGCGGCGCAGCAATTTCTGCACGTTATCCCATCATAGAAGCAGTGTGTGGATTATTAAGCGCATATATCGCCTGGCACTTTGGTTTTGGCTTGGCCGCTTGCGCCGCGCTGTTGTTAGTGTGGGCATTGCTGGCCTTAACCTGCATAGACATTGATACGCAATTGCTGCCAGATGACATGACCTTACCTTTGCTGTGGCTGGGTCTGCTGTTTAACCTATTCAATACTTTTACTACCCTGAATAACGCTGTGGTCGGTGCCATGGTGGGTTATTTGACACTATGGAGTATCTACTGGCTGTTCAAGTTGATTACCGGCAAAGAAGGGATGGGCTATGGCGATTTTAAATTGCTGGCTGCTTTGGGAGCATGGCTGGGTTGGCAAATGTTGCCTCTGGTTATCTTGCTTTCTTCGTTGGTCGGTGCGGTAGTCGGCATCACGCTTATCGTTGTAGCACGTCATGGCCGCAATGTCCCCATTCCCTTTGGCCCTTATTTGGCGGGCGGCGGCCTGATTGCGCTCCTCTGGGGGCAAACACTGACACAAGGATATCTGCACATGCTTGGCGCACCATGACCAGCCGCATCGAGCTGGCTAATTGTGTTGGACTGGCTAGTTGTGTTGGACTGACAGGCGGCATAGGGTGCGGAAAAAGTACAGTCTCCGCGCTGTTTGCGCAACTGGGCGTAGTTATCATAGATAGTGACACCATCTCGCACCAACTCACTCAGCCGCACGGCGACGCGATAGAGCCGATCCGCAGTGCATTCGGTGATGATTACCTGGATGCCAGTGGCGCGCTCGACCGGGCACGTATGCGGCAATTGGTATTTGCTGACCCTGCAGCAAAGTTACGATTGGAAGCCATACTGCATCCCTTGATACGCGCACGAATGCTGGCGCAAGTCAGCACTCACAACTTCTCTCCCTATTTGCTGCTGGTCATCCCGCTATTGTTCGAATCACCCGATTACAAAACATTGGTGCAACGTACGCTGGTGGTGGATTGCAGTGAAGCCACTCAAATTGCGCGCACGGTGCAGCGTAATGGGCTAGATGAAACAACGGTGCGCGCCATTATGGCCACGCAAATAGCACGTGCCGAGCGCTTGCGACGTGCCGATGAAATCATACACAACGATGGTGATCTAAATGCGCTGCAACAACAAGTCAGCCAGTTGCATCAGCATTTCCTCACTCTTTTCACAGGAAGTGATTGACGATGCAGGTCAATTCACCATATATTAGTTGCGTTATGCAACCTACCCTCGGCTCAGCAACGTGATTGATTATGAATTCCCCCTGACTGAACGGGTGCGTACCCTGCTGCGCCTAGAAGGGCTCTACGCCAAGATGGCATACTTCATAGGTCAGCCCAGTGCTGCCGAGCATCAAGTCGCTCTGCTTACCTTGTTTGAAATTCTCGAAGTCGCCAGTCGCGCCGACTTAAAACTTGATTTGCTGCAAGAACTGGAGAGACAGAAGCGTATGCTATCAGCCTTGCACAACAATCCAGAAATTTCTGAAGAAATATTGGATGCAACGATTGCTAAAATAGAATGCATCAGCACTAGTTTGCTCGATATGAGCGGCAAGGTAGGTCAATACTTGCGCGAAAATGAATGGCTAATGGGCATCAAGCAACGCGCTGGCATTCCCGGCGGAACCTGTGAATTCGATTTGCCTTCCTATCACTATTGGTTGCACCAAAACACAGCGGTACGGTGTGAACATTTGAAAAATTGGCTCACACCCATGACTCCCATACGTGATGGCGTGGCCATCTTGCTTAATCTGCTACGCGAAAGCGGCAAGGTGCGCCGGTTTGCCGCGCACCAAGGCAGCTTCCAGCAAATGCAAGGTGGTCGCGTGGCACAAATGCTGCGCATCAAATTAGACGACAGCCTGCCTTGCGTCCCGGAAGTGAGCGCCAATAAATACGTACTCAATATTCGTTTTGTTGCTGCTGATTATGCGGCCAAGAGTGCTTTGTATGAGCACGATATTGATTTCGACCTGACCTTTTGCACCTGGTAACAATGGTCAAGCCAGCCGTAGTTCTCTGCCCGCAATGCAGCAAAGAAGTAGTATGGAATAACGACAACCCCTATCGCCCATTTTGTAGCGAGCGCTGCAAAATGATAGACCTTGGGGCATGGGCGAGCGAAAGCTACCGCATTCCAAAATCTGTGGAAGACGATCCAGAAGAACCCTCTACCCAAGCCTGACGCAGCAAAGCAATACCATGCGCGCCATGCTGCCAAGCAAGCTGCATGTCGTCATGCGTCAAACCCCCTAGCGCATAGACCGGAATGGATGATCCCGCCGCAATCGCCGCAAAATTTTTCCAACCCAAATGCGGCGCACCCGGATGTGATTGCGTAGCCAACACCGGACTAAGCAACGCAAAATTGCAACCCAATTCTTGTGCGCGGCGTAACTCATTTATGTTGTGACAAGAAGCACCACACCACTCCACAGCAGGACGTTCGCACAACTCCGCCAGCTGTACGCCAGTGAGTTGCACGCCATCCGCACCCACGTCCTGTGCTAACTTAATGTCGGCATTGATAATCAACAGCGCACCGTGCTGCTTCATCAACGGCAACATTTTTAGTGCTAAATTTTTCAACTCCTCGTGCGAATAATTTCGCTCACGCAACTGCACCAGCCGCAAACCATTTCGTAGTGCAGCTTCCAGGCGCCTCATGAATTCGTCCTCACCTAATTCAGCGACATTGCTAATGGCGTAGATATTCGGTAAAGACAGCGCACGTAAAATAGGTGCGTTGGCGGGTAAAATTGGAGCAACTGAAACCTGCCCCTGCTCCCGGGAGAGGGCTGGAGAGAGGAGCTGCTGCCAAGAAAATTCCTGCCCCTCATGCGGATGCAACTCTCCATCCCACTTTGTTACGCGAAAAAAATGCAGTCGTACGGTCGCATGAGGATAAGTGAATATGCGCGTCAACCATGGATACGCAGCTCGCACTTCAATGCCCAGCTCCTCGCGCAACTCGCGCACTAGTGCCTGATAGGGTGTTTCACTAGGTTCGATCTTGCCGCCAGGAAACTCCCAATAACCTGCCCAGATTTTTGCGGGGGGACGTTGGGCGAGAAGAAAGGAGTCATCGGGGAGTTGTAGCACGGCGGCGGCAACTTCGATTATTTTAGTTTCGTTAGTTTGAATGTTCAATGTTGCATCTCTAATTTTAAGCAGCTAGATACCGCTTTGCCGATCAAGAGATTTTTGCACAATTGAGCTGGTATGGCTTGAATATTTGGATGACCCCTCTAAAAATTCGTCATTTCCGCGTAGGCGGGAATGTGGCTTGTTGATTTGACTGGGCTCCTTCCTTCCCGGGAGCGACGAAATATGAATTTTTGCGGTCTCCTAAATAGAAATTCAGCTGGTCTGGGCGCCCCCCGCTCTGCCCCTCCGCTCCGAGATAAAACATGATGCCCTCCTGTTACAATGTTCGCCAATTTCACCCACTTGCCTTGGATATTCAGGATTTTCCTCTGGGCTACTGTTCAATATCCTGTGACATGGAAATAAAACAATGCTAAACGAAGCGCTTTCTTTTTTACTTAACGCCCTATTGCAGCCCTTTGTGGCTGTGCTGTTGTTGCGATTTCACCTGCAATGGCTGCGCGCACCCATGCGTAATCCCTTGGGCGAATTTATAATGGCCATCAGCAATTTTCTGGTGCTGCCTGCACGCCGCTTCATCCCCTCCATTTGGGGGTTGGATGTGGCAACATTATTGCTGGCTTTTTTTATAGAAGCGATTTACCTGACGGCGATGCTGTGGAATCAAGGATTTTCGTTTGCTGAATTTTCATTGCTTGGGCTTGCGGTCTGGACCGCAGTCAAGTTGCTCAAGCTGAGTGTGTACCTGTTGGTCGGAGCGCTAATTGTTCAAGCAATTTTGTCCTGGTTCAACCCGCATACACCGGTGGCCGGGCTGCTGACTGCGGCAACAAGACCCTTTCTCATGCCACTCCGGCGACGCTTACCACCCACAGGTGGCATTGATTTATCTGCGTTGCTTTTATTCGTAGTATGTCAGCTTATATTGATTGTGCCGCTGGCTTGGTTGGAAACCATGGCCGAGCGGCTATTGTGAACCCAGATGGATTGAAGATTAATGCTGATGATCGTGATGTTGTGCTTCTGTTTTGGCAGCGGCAGCAGGCACATTGCTCAGCTTGGCTACATCCGTTTCGCCGTTGATGTTAACAACATTCAGCTTGCCCGCACCTTGCTTCATATCGTCAGAAAAATCATATACCGCACCCACAATCAACAATTCACCCGACTTGACCTTGCTGTCCCATTCTTTAAGCGCAGCGGCAACTTGGTTGTGGACGTTAGCTTTTACGCCATCAATATTTGCGCTGCCCTTGGTAATATTAATCGTATCCAATTCTTTTTTGATAGGGGCTTCCAGCGAGGAATAGTCTCCTCCAGCCGCTTTAATTGCGCCACAGGAAGAGTGGCCGATAAACAATAGCAGTGACGATCCCAGATGATTGATGCCGTATTGCACCGAGCCCTTGGTGCTGGCCAATTGATTGCCAATGTTGCGTATCATAAATACGTCGCCCTCCGGGGTGTCGTCCAACATGCCGGTATGAACGCGGGAATCAGAACAAGAAACCACGGTTGCACGCGGTTGTTGACCCTTGGCTTTATGGGCGAAGAATTCTGAGTTGTGGGCTTTAATATAGGCCGCATTTTGTGTTTGCATTTCCTGGATAAAATCACGCGCAATCGCTGCATCAGCATGTAATTTTTCACTGGCAAAGGTCGGTGCAGCAAAGAACAAGGTGGTCAGCAGAGCGGCTAGTTTAATTTTCATGTTTCCTCAATAAATAAAAGTGATGTGTGGTTTCAGGTATGTGGAACAAAGGCTAGTATCACTCAACGTCCAGTCAAAAATCAAGCAGAATCGTTTGGTGACATGAATCTCATGTAACTCTTGTCAAGATTGACCATGCTGCCGACTCGTCGCAATCTAACCGAACACTACGCTGCTGGTTAAAAATCCAATTTTAGCGACCCGAAAGCAATCGCCAGATGGCACTCCACTCAAAAGATATTGATGAGTTATTCCAAATCTAATTCATTAAAGTGTAAATGGAATTACATCAAAATAACATCGTATTGCTCCTGGCTATAAAGCGTTTCAACCTGTAGTGACACCGGCTTGCCGATAAAATCGGAAAGATGAGCCAGGCTTTGCGATTCTTCATCCAGAAATAAATCAACCACTTGTTGCGATGCCAAAATACGGAATTCGCGTGCGCTGAACTGGCGCGCTTCGCGCACTATTTCGCGCAGAATTTCATAGCAGATGGTTTGCGCCGTCTTGACTTCACCGCGCCCATGACAAGTGGGGCAGGCTTCGCATAACACATGCGCCAAGCTCTCCCGCGTACGCTTGCGCGTCATCTCTACCAAACCCAAGGCAGTGAAGCCATTCACGGTAATGCGGGTGCGGTCGCGTGACAGCGCTTTTTTTAATTCTTCCAGCACCGCATCGCGATGCTCTGGTGAGGTCATATCTATAAAATCACAGATGATGATGCCGCCCAAGTTTCGGAGGCGTAGCTGGCGCGCGGCTATTTGTGCAGCCTCCAGGTTGGTTTTGAAGATGGTGTCGTCAAAGTTTCGCCCGCCGACGAAACCGCCGGTATTGACATCAATGGTGGTGAGCGCTTCGGTCTGATCTATGATGAGGTAACCACCGGACTTTAGGTTTACCCGCCGCGATAGTGCGCGCTCAATTTCCTCTTCCACGTTGTATAGATCAAATAGCGGACGGTCACCGGGGTAATGTCCCAGCTTGGTTACCGCGTCGGAAATGTAGTCTTGTGCAAACGCTGTCATACGCTGGTAAGTCTCGCGTGAATCAACCAGTATGCGTGCGGTGTGTTCATTGACGAAGTCGCGCAGCACACGCAAGCTGATGTCGAGCTCCTGATACAGCAGGGCCGGGGCGTGAGAGGATAGTGAGCGATCCTGTAGTTTCTTCCAAAGTTTGTCGAGGTAGGCGATGTCGGCCAGTAGCTCTGCTTCCGTTGCAGTTTCCGCCATGGTGCGAATGATGTAGCCGCCACTGTGATCGGCGGGTAGCAACTGTTGCAGCTTGGTACGCAGAAGCTCGCGCTCGGCTTCATCTTCGATGCGTTGCGAAACACCGATATGTGATTCCTGCGGCAGATAGACCAACAAGCGTCCGGCGATGCTCAGTTGCGTGGAAAGCCGTGCGCCCTTGCTGCCTATGGGTTCTTTGATGACTTGCACCAGCAACGACTGGCCTTCAACCAGCATTTTTTCGATGGGCTGAGCGGTCTCCAAATTGTTGCGGTTTTCCCAGATGTCGGCCACATGCAGAAATGCGGAGCGCTCCAAGCCAATGTCTATGAAAGCAGACTGCATACCGGGCAGCACTCGCATTACACGCCCGACATAGACGTTACTTACGATGCCGAGATGACTGCCCCGTTCGATGTGCAGCGCTTGCACCACGCCCTGATGCATGACGGCGACGCGGGTTTCTTGTGGGGTGACATTAATGAGGATTTCGTCATTCATAATATGGGGCACCCGAATGCTTGTAATAATTCTGCGGTCTCAAATAAGGGCAAGCCCATCACGCTGGAGTAGCTACCCTCCAAATGCGGTATAAACGCTGCGGCGTGACCCTGAATGGCATAGGCTCCGGCCTTATCCATATATTCATTGGTGAACAGATAATGCTGGATGCGTTCTTCACTCAGCGGGGAAAAAGTCACTTTATTAACTGACAAGCGCATTTCAGTTCGCTCTTTAAAAGTGATTGCGACGGCGCTCAATACTTGGTGTTGGCGACCGGATAGCAAGCGTAAAGTGGCGGCAGCTTGGTCGCGGTCTAGCGGCTTGCCGATTATTTTTCCATCCAAAGTGACACTGGTATCGGCAACCAATATTGGAAATTCGGGCAGATTGCGTAATTGCAGGGTCTCCCATGCCGACTTAGCTTTCTCCTGACATATACGCTGCACATAGGCTTCGGGCAATTCATTTGCGAGCGGTGTCTCGTCCGTATCCAAAGTGCGATGCGGATCCATGCGCGGCAGAAGCATTTGAAAACTGACCCCGATCTGCTTGAGTAGCTCGCGTCGGCGCGGGCTTTGGGAAGCGAGATAAATACGCGGTTGGATAATCATGGTTTGGCCTTTAAAAATTCATAATTCGCCCAAATGCAAATCGCCTGAAAAATTCCGCCGCGCCGCATAGAGGTCATATGCTGGCAAGGAATTTTTCTCGTAACGCAGCAGTTGAGATGAAGTATGAGTTTTTATTCACGATGGTAGGGGTGATTGTGCAACAAGCTGTGGACTCTATACAACTGTTCCGCCAACAATACCCGCACCATGCCATGCGGCAGCGTCATGGCGGACAGCGCCAGCAATTGCTGCGCGCTGCTTTTTACTGACTCATGCAAACCATCTGCACCACCGATGATAAAAGCCACATCCCCCCCATTTGTCATCCAGGTTTTTATTTGCTGCGCCATCTGCTTGGTGGTAAGCGCCGCGCCATGCTCATCCAGTGCAATACGAAGCGCTCCTGCGGGAAGTGCAGCCAGGATGCGCTGCGCTTCTGCTTCCATTATTTGCGCCACATTTTTACCAGTAGTGCGTGGTTCAGGTTTAATCTCCAGCAATTCAATTTTGGCTTCGCGCGGCATACGCTTGGCATATTCCTGAAAGCCAGTCGTGATCCAGTCCGGCATTTTGTGTCCGACTGCCACGACTAAAAACTTCATAATATAGTGCGAGGCTTGGGGGCGCTAGGCTTGTAGTTCTTGTCCCATAATTCTTCCAGTTGGTAATAAGCGCGCACCGCAGGCTGCATGATATGCACCACCACTTCGTCCAGATCAACCAGCACCCACTCGCCGCTATCCTCACCCTCGGTGCTGAGCACTTCGGCTCCGCGCAGCTTGAGTTCCTTGCACACATGGTCAGCTAATGCACGAGTTTGACGCGGAGAATTGGCGCTGGCAACAATCATGCGCTCAAACAGCGAACTCAGTTTGCTGGTGTCTATGACCGTGATCTGGCTGGCCTTAATATCTTCTAGAGCGGTGATGACGGCCTGGGTTTTTTCTTCAGTGCTTAGCATGTTTTATGTACGGGTTATGTAATTGAATATAGTTGGCCACCGTGTCCGGTAGCAAATAATGTATGTTTTTTTTCTCGGCGCAACGCTTGCGTATATCCGTGGCAGAAATTTCCAGCAACGACATATCCAGCACCACTACCGCACCGGCAGGGGACTCATGCAAAACGCGCGGAGCGGGTGCCAGACGTGCGGTGTATTGTTGCCGCAAGGCAGAATCGGCTGTGGCAATGGCATTACCCAGCGGCAAGCCGGGGCGCTGCACCACTACGATGTGTGCCAGTTCAAACAGTGCATTCCATTCATGCCAGGAATGCAACGACAAGAAAGCATCGCCGCCCATCAGCAGACACAGTGGCCGTTGCGCGCCGATTTCAACACGAATTGAGCGCAGCGTATCCACGGTGTAACAAGGATCGGTGCGATGAATTTCGCGCTCATCCAGTGTGAATGAAGCATTGCCCTGCAATGCTGCACGCACCATGTTCAAGCGATGCGGCGCACTAGCGTGAGGGGTGTCACGATGCGGCGGGGTGCCGCTGGGAATAAATTTCACCTCGGCTAGGTCGCATTGCTCCAATGCTTCCTGCGCGAGGCGCAGATGTCCGTTATGAATAGGATCGAAAGTGCCGCCGAGGATGCCTATGGGTTTGCTATGCACAGATCACGATACCAGATTGTTTGGGTTTGCTAACACTTGCGCCAGGTAAGTCGTGAACCGCGCAGCTGCTGCGCCATCAATCACACGATGATCGTATGACAACGACAGCGGCAGCATCAAACGCGGCACAAACTTGCCATCTTGATACACCGGTTTTTGGCTGGAGCGCGACACGCCCAGTATCGCTACTTCCGGCGCATTGATAATGGGCGTGAAAGCCGTGCCGCCGATGCCGCCCAGACTGGAAATAGAAAAACAGCCACCCTGCATTGCAGTGGCAGGCAATTTTTTGTCGCGCGCCTTGGTGCTGATCTCGCTTAACTCTTGTGCCAGTTGCACTAGAGATTTTTTATCCACGTCGCGCAACACGGGCACCATCAAGCCATCCGGCGTATCTACGGCCACGCCGATGTGGAAATATTTTTTCAGCACCAAATTTTCGCCGCTGACATCGAGTGAAGCGTTAAAGTCTGGATATTGCTGCAAGGCCGCAGCCACTGCCTTGAGCAAAAAAGCCAGTGGCGTAATTTTGATATTCTGCGCCGCATGTTGTTCGTTCAGTTGCTTGCGTAGGGCTTCCAGGTCGGTGATGTCAGCTTCATCGAATTGGGTGACATGCGGAATGCTGACCCAGTTGCGGTGCAGATTCGCGCCTGCCATTTTTTTGATGCGCGATAACGGTCTGGTTTCGGTGCTGCCGAATTTAGAAAAATCTACCGTCGGCATGTCCGCTATCTGCAATCCGCCCGCGCCGCGTGGCTGCGCCAGCGCGGCTTTGACGAATTGATGTACGTTGTCTTTGGTGACACGACCTTTGGCACCGCTGCCTCTGACACGCGCGAGCTCAACACCCAATTCGCGTGCGAAGCGACGTATGGAGGGGCTGGCGTGGGCTTTTAAGCCATCTTCACCCCAGCGCGCATTTTGAAGGGGAGGGGGAGAAATCGGCGCGGCGGTTTTCTCTCCTCCTTTCACAGGAGAGGAGCTAGCAAGAGGGGGTGCAGGTGCGGTGGGAGTGTTTTGTCCTATTGAATTTGAAGTGGGCACAGCAGGCTGATCTTCACCACTACTTTCCAACAATAAAAGCAGCACACCTTCCGATATTTTGTCGCCCACCTTAACTTTAACTTCCTTCACCACGCCGTCAAATGGCGCAGGCACATCCATCGTGGCTTTGTCAGTTTCCAAGGTAATCAGCGATTGCTCGGCTTTGACGATGTCGCCCGACTTGACCATCACCTCGATCACCGGCACACCCTTGTAATCCCCGATGTCGGGCACAAATACTTGTTTGATTGTTGGCATAATTAAACGGTCACCGGATTCGGTTTGTCCGGGTTAATTTTGTATAGTTTGAGCGCACGACTGACTTCTTTCGCCGTTATTGAACCTTCATCCGCCAATGCCTTAAGTGCGGCGACAGCGACATAATAGCGATCCACTTCAAAAAAGCGGCGCAGATTTTTGCGCGTGTCAGAACGGCCAAAACCATCCGTGCCCAACACCTTGTAACGCCCGGCAATGTAAGGGCGAATTTGATCGGCATAGCTCTTGATGTAATCAGTCGCAGCGACCACCGGGCCAGCATGCCCAGCCAGACATAGCTCGACATAGCTGGCGCGGCGCGGCTGTTCGGGATGCAGCATATTCCAGCGCTCACAATCGACGCCCTCACGCCGTAATTCGTTAAAGCTGGTCACGCTCCAGATATTCGATGCCACTCCAAAATCCTTCTCCAGCAATTCCGCCGCCGCAATCACCTCGCGCAAAATTGTGCCGCTGCCCATAAGTTGAACCGTTGCTTTTTTCTGTTTTTTGAATAAATAAATTCCCTTGATGATGCCCGCCTCCACACCTTTTGGCATCGCCGGATGGGCGTAATTTTCATTCATCACCGTGAGGTAATAAAACACATCCTCTTGTTCCTGATACATGCGGCGCATGCCGTCTTGAATAATCACCGCCAGTTCGTAGGCAAAAGTTGGGTCATATGAAACACAATTCGGAATCATCGCCGCCATCAGATGGCTTTGCCCGTCTTCGTGCTGCAAGCCTTCGCCGTTCAATGTGGTGCGCCCTGCAGTGCCGCCCAGCAAAAATCCGCGCGCGCGCATATCGCCCGCCGCCCAAATTAAATCGCCGACGCGCTGAAAGCCGAACATAGAGTAATAAATATAAAACGGCAGCATGGTCTTGCCGTGATTGGCGTAAGAAGTCGCGGCAGCAATCCACGACGACATTGCACCCGCCTCGTTAATGCCTTCCTGCAAAATCTGGCCGTTACGATCTTCCTTGTAGAACATCAGTTGGTCGGCATCCTGCGGCGTATAAAGCTGGCCGACCTGAGAAAAAATTCCGAGTTGGCGGAACAGACCTTCCATGCCAAAAGTGCGCGATTCGTCCGGCACAATGGGCACGATTTGTTTGCCAATATTTTTGTCTTTGACCAGTATGCCAAGCATGCGCACGAAGGCCATGGTTGTGGAAATCTCGCGCTCTTCCGTGCCTTTTAACAGCACTTCAAACGCCTCCAGTGCGGGCACGGCCAGCACTTCGTTCACTGGCTTACGCTCCGGCACTACGCCCATCGCTTGAGCGCGCTGCTTGAGATATTTCATCTCCAGACTGTCGTCTGCGGGGCGATAAAAATTCAGGCTGGCCACTTGCTCGTCGCTCAATGGAATAGCGAAACGATCACGGAATTTGAGCAACACTTCGCCGGTCATTTTCTTTTGCTGGTGGGTGATGTTCTGTCCTTCGCCCGCCTCGCCCATGCCGTAGCCCTTCACCGTCTTGGCTAAAATCACGCTCGGCTGCCCCGTGTGCTGACTGGCTGCGGCATAGGCGGCAAACACCTTGCCCATGTCGTGACCACCGCGGTTCAAGTGCCAAATTTCGGTGTCGCTCATATCCGCCACCATTTCCAGCAACTCAGGATATTTGCCGAAAAAATGCTGACGAACATACGCGCCATCTTTGGATTTGTACGTTTGGTATTCGCCGTCCACCACTTCTTCCATGCGCTTTTGCAGCAGGCCATTTTTATCTTTGGCGAATAACCTGTCCCACTGGTCGCCCCAAATTATTTTGATGACGTTCCAGCCCGCGCCGCGAAACACGCCTTCCAGTTCCTGAATAATTTTTCCGTTGCCGCGCACTGGCCCGTCGAGACGTTGCAGATTACAGTTGACGACGAAAATTAAATTGTCCAGATTTTCGCGCCCCGCCATGGAAATCGCGCCCAACGATTCCGGCTCATCCGTTTCGCCATCACCGAGGAATGCCCACACTTTGCGCCCTGCGGTTTGCGCCATGCCGCGATGTTCCATATAGCGCATGAAACGCGCCTGATAAATCGCCATCAGCGGGCCCAGTCCCATAGACACCGTGGGGAATTGCCAGAAGTCTGGCATCAGCCACGGGTGCGGATAAGACGACAGTCCGCCGCCTTCCGTTTCCTGGCGGAATTTATACATTTGCTCTTCGCTAATACGTCCTTCCAGAAAAGCGCGGGCATAGACACCGGGCGATGAGTGCCCCTGAAAATACACCAGATCACCGCCGTGCGATTCAGTTTTGCCGTGGAAAAAATGATTGAAGCCGACATCGTACAAAGTGGCGGCGGAAGCGAAGCTGGCGATATGCCCACCCAATTCGGATGAGTCGCGGTTGGCGTTCAACACCAGCACCATCGCATTCCAGCGCATCCAGGCGCGCAACCTGTGTTCCATATCCTGATTGCCGACCGAGCGTTGCTCCTCGCTCACCGGGATGGTGTTGCAGTACGGCGTGGTGGCAGAAAATGGAATGCCGGCCTTGGCACTGCGCGCTTTGCTAATCAGTTGCCCCAGCAAAAATTGTGCGCGCTCCGCCCCTTCGTGTTTCAGCACTGAATCGAGCGCATCTAGCCACTCTTGCGTTTCTTGAGGATCAATATCCGGGATATTATTTTCCATCTTGCCTATGAATCTTTCATAAAAATATTGTTACTCGGCACACTGTATTATTTCTTTCTCCGTCACCAAGCAATCAATTTTTTGATCGCTTGCTTCCTGCGGAATATCCTCGGCCAACTGTATGGCGAAAGCCGCGGCAACCAAGGTCGGCCTGTGATTCAGTCGCGCCAGCAGCTTGTCGTAAAATCCGCCGCCATACCCCAGCCTGCTACCGTCGCGCCCAAACGCCACGCCCGGCAATAAAATAAAATCTGCCTCATTTAAATTTGCGACAACGCATTTTTGCGGCAACGGTTCGCGTATGCCGAATGCGCCCGGCGCCAACTGCGTGTCCACATTAGTCACCCGATACAAATCCAATTCGTGCGTGACCCGATTCACTTTGGGTAACAGCAACCCTTTGCCATCATGCAAGACTTGCCGTATCCAAGCCTTGCTCTCGAACTCCGCGCCGAAATTGACATAGCCCAGCACGGTGTGTGCTTGACTGTAGCTGGGCAAACGCAACAACTGTGCCGTTATTTCACCACTCAATCGCACGCGCTCCTCATGCGGCAGCGCAGCGCGGTCGGCGATTATACGTTGTCTGAGGGTACGCTTCATAGCTTGAATACTCATGGCTGTGCCGCCTTTCTCGCCCATGATAGCAATTGCGCGGCATCTTCCAGAATATCTACGGGAACTTCGCGGTAATTTTTCAAAATCTGCTTTTCCGAGGGTGCGAACACGGCTGCGTGATGGCGCCAATAATCGTCCAGAGTATCGGGATGCGTTTTGAAGTACAAGCGACCGTCATACACGATAGCGAAAAATTGTTCGCCGCAATACAAACCGTATCCACCAAACATGGCACGGCTATGCAAGCCATCGAGAGTGGCGAGTTGCTCCAATACAAAATCACGGAATGAGTTGGCGGGCATTTTTATGAGTCTGAATTTTTAGCCTCGTCCAGACTGTTTAAATTGGGCAGCAGGCTGCTGCCCAAATTTGCCGTCCGGGCAATGCTGTGCAAAAAAGGCCATGTACTTAAGATTACGGCTCGAAAAGCCGCGCATATCGGGGAACGCATCTTTCAAATCATGCGCCAGCCGTTCAATGACCTTCGCCCCCCAGCCCTGCATTTCCTGCCGTTGCAAAATGTCTCGTCCGATGCGTCCATACAGCTGCACCAGCTCAGTATTGACCGACAACGCCGCACGTTGCTGGGCGCGGGCAATATCGGTTTTCAACTGCTTCAGCCAGTCGGCGTACCCTGCGGGCAGGGCAGATATTATGGGGGCGGGGGATTCAGTTTTTTTGCTCATGCCAACTTTTAACCAATTTCACTCGCACTTACAACGTGTGCGAAATCCACACACAGCGCATCAAAATGCGCTCTGCCGCATTGAATTTTGGCCCACGACGCGGCGCGCAACTGCGCAAGCAAGGCTTCGGTCATGTCGGCAGAGGTGAGGGGCAGTTTGATGTTGTCAGTCATGGTTAGCCATTTTTTCTGTTGCTTTTTGTACTGTCCCTTTGCTTCCAGCTATCATTTTGCCGACGCCGGCAAAGTGATCGGCAAGAAAGTCATTCTCTGTTTGCTGGTGTAAAATCATGGGGGTTTTTTGTATGAACCCAACACCTCTTCGGCAGAGTAGGTCTTGGCGTTTCCCTGACGTTACGACTCGGCGCGCCGCTGAACTTCGGCTACCCAGGATGCCTCAACTTCATCTTGCTCATCTGGGGAGATGCGCAACACTTCGCCGTGATAACAATACACAAGCTGTGTGCCGGTTTGGCGCGCTGTAACACGGGCGCGCTTTGCGGCGCGGCGCAAAGCCTCTTCTGACAGGCGCAGGTCAGCGTCAAGTGCAAGAGAAATGGGTTGTTTGTTCATTTGTTTTCGCTCCAATCCATAAGCACGGGTTCCACACCGGAATTATCGTATAAAGCCCAAGCATCTACGAGGGGTACATAAAGGCGATGGAAGTTTTCCAGTCCGACATCGAAGCGACGCCGGATGACGGGGGTTGGCACATTGTGGCCACCTTGCTTTACCCGTTCTGCCACTCGCGCAATCGCTTCATCTACGTGGTTGAGAGCAAGAAAAATCAGCTTGACCCGATACCCGGCTGCTTGCCATTGGCGAATCATGCGCACATAACCTCGCCCGGAAAGCGTCGTTTCAAAAGCAAAGTTTTTTCCAGATTGCGCATGGCGTGCTATCTCTTCCAGCATCAATCGCCCTGCACGTACAGCCACAGTTTCCGGAGAGAACGGCGCTAACCCGGCAGCAATCAGATCAGCATTGATGAATGTTGGGCAATCCGCATCTGTTGGCAGAAACTCCCGCGCGAAGGTGGTTTTCCCTGCGCCATTCGGCCCCGCAATGATGAGGATACGCGCCAAGATCATCCCAAAAAAAGCCGATACGCCGCATTGTCGCTCTCGTCCCAATAACGATATCCAAGCTTGTCGAGAAAAACGGAGAGCGCTTTTTTATCATGGTGCGGCACTTGCATGCCGACCAGCACGCGACCGTAATCTGCGCCATGGTTGCGGTAATGGAACAGGCTGATGTTCCAGTTGTGATTCATGCTGTTGAGGAAGTTCATCAGCGCGCCGGGGCGTTCCGGGAATTCAAAGCGGAACATGATTTCGTCTTTGAGGCCACGCGCGCGTCCGCCGACCAAATGGCGTACATGCAGCTTGGCCATTTCGTTATTGGAGAGGTCGAGCGTGGCCAGTTTGCCGCGTTGTAATTTTTTTACCAGTTCAGTCGTTTCCAATTGGTCGCGCACCTGGATGCCGACGAATACATGCGCTGCTTTTGGGTCATCATAGCGGTAATTGAATTCGGTGATGTTGCGCTTGCCCAGCAGCGCGCAAAATTTGCGAAAGCTGCCGGGGGTTTCGGGAATGGTGACGGCAAGTATTGCTTCGCGTTTTTCGCCGATTTCGGCGCGCTCTGCAACAAATCGCAGGCGGTCGAAATTCATATTCGCGCCTGAGGCGATGGCGACCAGCGTTTGGCCTTTGAGCTTTTCGCGTTCGGCATACAGCTTTGCACCCGCGATGGAAAGCGCGCCAGAAGGTTCAAGGATGGAACGGGTGTCCTGAAACACGTCCTTGATCGCCGCGCATACTGCGTCGGTATCTACCAGCACGATTTCATCCACAAATTTTTTGCAGATGCGCAGGGTTTCTGTGCCGACTTGCTTGACTGCTGTGCCGTCCGCGAACAGACCGATGTCGGCCAGTTGTACGCGCTTGCCAGATTTGAGCGAACGGTACATGGCATCCGAGTCAGTGGTTTGTACGCCTATTATTTTGATGTCGGGGCGCACTTGTTTGACGTAAGCGGCCACGCCGGAAATCAATCCGCCGCCGCCTATGGGTACAAAAATCGCATGGATGGGCGATTGGTGCTGGCGCAGTATTTCCATGGCGATGGTGCCTTGCCCGGCGATGACATCAGGGTCGTCGAACGGGTGAACGAAGGTGAGGTTATGTTTTTTTTCCAGCGTCAGGGCATGACTGTAAGCGTCGTTGTAGCTATCGCCGTGCAACACGCTCTCCACCCACTTCCCACCAAAATGTTTGACCGCATCTATTTTCACTTGCGGGGTAGTGGTCGGCATGACGATGACTGCTTTGCAACCAATATGCTGTGCGCTGAACGCCACGCCCTGTGCATGGTTGCCCGCCGAGGCGGTAATCACACCGCGCTTGAGTTGCACGGGTGTCAACTGCGCCATTTTGTTGTACGCACCGCGCAGCTTGAACGAGAACACCTGCTGCATGTCCTCGCGTTTGAGCAACACCGTATTGCCGATGCGCGCCGATAAATTGGGCGCGACTTCTAGCGGGGTTTCAGCTGCAACGTCATAGACACGGGCGTTCAAGATGCTTTTTAAATAATCATTCATCGCAAATAACCTAAAAAATATCAGCGCAAGATTAGCAGGAATTGTGGCTAAGCAGGAGGGGCAGTTTCTAAATACCTTAATTCCTGCAATAATCGACGGTTTATAACAGAATAAATAGGTAAGGGGATGGCTTTGACACAAGATGAATTAAAGCGCGCCGTGGCACAAGCGGCGATAGCCTATGTTCCAGATGATTGCATCGTAGGCGTGGGAACGGGTTCGACGGCCAATTTTTTTATTGATGAGTTGGCTAAGATCAAGCACAAGGTACGCGCTGCAGTGGCCAGCTCAGAGGCCTCTGCCCAGCGTTTGCAGGGACATGGCATCAAGGTGGTGTCGCTTAATGATGCGGGTACGCTGCCGGTATATGTGGATGGAGCGGACGAAATTACGCGCCATATGCACATGGTCAAAGGCGGCGGCGGCGCACTGACGCGCGAAAAAATTGTTGCGGCGGCAAGCAAGAAATTTATTTGCGTGTGCGACCAGAGCAAGCTGGTAGATGTACTCGGCAAATTCCCATTGCCGATTGAAGTCATTCCCATGGCGCGAAGTTATGTGGCACGGCAATTGGTGGTACTAGGTGGTCAGCCACAATTGCGCGAGGGGTATACTACAGACAATGGCAATCTTATTCTGGACGTGCATGGGCTGAGTATTTTGAACCCGGTAGAGTTGGAAACTGCCCTGAACAACATTGCCGGTGTGGTGACCAATGGACTGTTTGCGCGCCGCGCGGCGGACGTGCTGTTACTCGGAACGGCTAACGGCGTACAGACGATTACTGTTTAACGAGTAACAAATTTGTCACAGTAAATCAGTAATATTCGCTGCAAGTTTCACCTCATATAAGGGATTTTCAGATGGTTTCCACAGAACACACCTCCAAACAGTTTGACGCCGAGCTTGAAGCCGTGCGCGCGCGCGTGTTGCAGATGGGCGGCCTGGTGGAAAGCCAGATACGCTTGGCAGTCGAGGCCTTGGTCAACGGCGATGTGGCGTTGATGAACCGCGTGATTGCAGATGATCACCGCGTCAACGCGATGGAGGTGGAGATAGACGAGAACTGCAACCAGATCATTGCGCGTCGCCAGCCCGCCGCAGGCGACCTGCGCATGGTGATGACGGTCATCAAAACCATTACCGATCTGGAGCGCATCGGCGACGAGGCAGAAAAAATTGCGCGCATGGGCAAGCTGCTGTCGCAACGCGAACAGCGTATCAACTTGCCGCGTTACAACGAAGTCAAACATGCCGCTGATCTGGCGCTGGAAATGCTGCACAAATCGTTGGACGCCTTCGCCCGCCTTGACTTAACCTGCGCCGCGCAGGTGGTGCGACAGGATGAGCAAGTAGATGAAGAATTCCGCACCATCATGCGCTACTTGATTACCTTTATGATGGAAGACCCGCGCACCATTTCTACCGCGCTGGAAATTTTATTTGTAGCCAAGGCCATTGAGCGCATTGGCGACCACGCCAAGAACATGTCGGAATATGTGGTGTATATGGTCAAGGGGCGCGATGTGCGCCACGTCACCGTGGAAGAAATCGAGCGCGAAGTGTTGCAATAAGGTTGCGACTTAAATTTTGATACGGAGTTTTTCAGTTCGGCTGCCAGATCGGCCAAATGAAGAATATGTAGAATATGCACCCTGCGATGTGGCGTGGCTTTCATCTGACATCTGCGTCACACGCTCTACGTGACGAGTAATATTTACGGTGGAAACGCTCCGATCCCTGATGGCGCCGCTATCGGTATGACATCATTAGACCTGCTGGCCGGAACTAATCTTATTCATCGCCTCTCCAGCCCAACCGGCTAATAGTACGCATTGCTTAACCTTGTTGACGCACAGTTGACTGAGCGGTATTTTCAGCTAACTTTCGTACTTCATCCGCCACTACTGCCAATTCATGCTCCGATTTAGAGTTTTTAGAGGCATGCTAAATCATGCTACAATTATTTCCGCTTTTTTAACTTTCCGGACGAAAATCATTATGCAAAAAACGATGGCATCACTTCTTTCTAGCTTAGCAATTTTGACATTAGTCTTAACTACTTCCCCCGCTTTTTCTGCGACTAACAAGGAGGCTACCGCCGTGACCACACTGATAAAAAAAGATAGCAAAGTTGGCACAGGCACTGAAGCCGTTGCTGGCAAGACGGTTGATGTTCATTACACGGGTTGGCTTTATGACCCATCTGCACCTGATAACAAAGGCACGAAATTTGACAGTTCGCGTGATCGTGGAGATAAATTTTCTTTCCCATTGGGTGCCGGGCGTGTGATTCAAGGCTGGGATCAAGGAGTGGCAGGCATGAAAATTGGTGGTCAGCGCACCTTGATTATTCCCGCTGAAATGGGTTATGGCGCGCGCGGCGCAGGCGGTGCGATCCCCCCCAATGCGACTTTAATTTTTGATGTAGAATTATTTGGCGTCCACTAATAAACTTAATTTTATTAGTGGAAAGCTTGTTTTATTAGAGTTGTTCTAATATAATTTGCAGGTCATTCTGGAGTCTGGGATTTACCAGAGTCTGGAATTTATCTATTAATCCCTAAGGAGACTTATTGATGAAACTAAAAGGTAGCAAGACCGAAGAAAATTTGAAAGCCGCATTCGCGGGGGAGTCACAAGCTAATCGCCGCTATTTGTATTTCGCAGCAAAAGCCGATGTGGAAGGGCAAAACGATGTCTCGGCAGTATTCCGTTCCACTGCCGAAGGCGAAACAGGCCATGCTCACGGCCACTTGGAATATCTGGAAGAATCGGGTGATCCCGCAACTGGTTTGCCCATAGGCTCTTCGCGCAACAATCTGAAAGCAGCTATCGCCGGTGAAACGCACGAGTACACTGATATGTATCCGGGCATGGCCAAGGCTGCGCGCGGCGAAGGTTTTGACGAGATAGCGGATTGGTTCGAAACCTTGGCCAAGGCTGAGCGCTCCCATGCTAATCGCTTCCAAAAAGCGTTAGACGGTTTAGCCGACTAAATTGTAGTAAACACCCCGCGCGCAAGGCGCGGGGTTTTCTTCTTCTTCATTCTTTTCTGATTCTGGGGTAAGCATGACAGCACGCGAAGGTAATCTTGAGGCACCGCAGCGCCACCCGTTAGACTGGAAAAGCGCGGAGTTTTACGACGAAGATAACTTGTTCAAAGAGATGCACCGTGTTTACGATGTGTGTCATGGATGTCGACGCTGTTTCAATTTATGTAATGCCTTTCCCCTGTTATTTGATGCCATAGATGCCAGCCCAACTGGCGAGTTGGATAGCGTAGCCAAACCGGTTTATTGGCAAGTGGTGGATCAGTGCTATTTGTGCGATATGTGCTTTATGTCTAAGTGTCCCTATGTGCCGCCGCATCCCTTGCAACTTGATTTCCCGCACTTGATGCTACGCGCCAAGGCAGTCAAGTTTAAAAAAGGCCAAACTAAATTTCGTGATCGTTTACTCTCCAGTACCGATGCAGTGGGTAAGCTAGCCAGCATTCCGGTGGTAGCACAAACAGTGAATGCAGTGAATCGCACCCCTGTGGCGCGCAAGGTGATGGATGCTGTGCTGGGCATACATCAAGAGCGCCAGTTGCCTGAATATAATTCACGCACCTTTCGTGCGTATGCCTCAGCCGATGCGACATTTCCCGTCAAAAATGGCGCAAACACGCCGGGCAAGGTCGCCATTTACGCGACTTGTTATGTGAACTACAACGAGCCGGGCATAGGTCACGATTTGTTAAGCATACTGGCGCACAACGAAATTCCTGCGCGTCTGGTGGAAAAAGAAGCTTGCTGCGGCATGCCCAAGCTGGAACTGGGCGATCTGGATGCGGTAGAAAAACTGAAAAATGCAAACATTCCGCATCTAGTTAAATTGGCGCGTGAAGGCTTTGCCATTCTCGCTGCTGTGCCTTCTTGCGCGTTGATGTACAAGCTGGAATTGCCGCTATTGTTTCCTGATGATGCCGAGGTTAAGGCGGTCGCAGAAGCGATGTTCGATCCGTTTGAATATTTCATGCTGCGCCAGCGCGACGGATTGCTGAAGACCGATTTCAAGCAAACCTTGGGGAATGTTTCTTACCATATTCCCTGTCATTCGCGCGTGCAGAACATGGGTCAGAAAACGCGCGAGATGTTGCAGATGATACCGGGCACGACACTGAACACCGTCGAGCGTTGCTCCGGGCACGATGGCACATGGGGTGTGAAGACCGAGTTCTTCGAACAATCCATGAAAATCGGCAAGCCGGTGTTCAAAAAAATGGCCGAGGGCGATCCCGATTATGTGAGCTCGGATTGCGCCATCGCCGCGCGCCACATCATGCAGGGCATGGGTGAAAATGTCGCACGCAAGGAGCATCCGCTCACTTTGCTGCGTATTGCTTATGGATTGCCGGGAGACTAGCCATGACTATTAAACGCGATAGCCTGATGACACTGGAAGCCTACGCCAAGGCTCGCACTGCTTTTCGCACCGAGGTTATGGCGCACAAGAAAAAGCGCAAGGTGGCACTGGGTGAGCATGTCACGCTGCTCTTTGAAGACGAGCTGACCATCCGCTATCAGGTGCAGGAAATCTTGCGCGCAGAAAAAGTTTTTGAAGAGGCGGGTATTGATGAAGAGTTGGAAGCCTACAATCCGCTGATTCCCGATGGCAGCAATTGGAAAGCGACCATGCTGATCGAATACCCGGATGTAGTCGAACGTGGGCGCATGTTGGCCCAGTTAAAAGGCATCGAGCGCAGGGTGTGGGTGCAAGTGGCCGGTAGCGCTAAGGTTTATGCGATTGCCGACGAAGACCTGGAGCGTGAAAACGAAGAGAAAACATCAGCCGTGCATTTCTTGCGCTTTGAGCTAGATGCCTCTATGCGTGAGGCGCTGCATGGGGGTGCGGTGCTTGAAATGGGCGTGGATCACCCGGTTTATTCGACTCGATCAGCGATTGCTGGGGAAGTACGTAGTGCTTTACTTAAGGATTTTTTAGCGCATTAACAGGGATAATATCCCGTACCGAATCAATAAAGTGTGCCGCAATCAATCCATTCACCGTACCAAAGAGCAATGCCGCAACAGCAAAAATGGGCACAAGATAAAGCAGACCGACATGCGGGATAAGCCAGAAATACACCAGCAGCAGTTGTCCGGTAATGTGTGCGAACGCGCCAAAAATGCTGTGCGTGACTGAACCAAACCAGCGAGCGGGCAAGTATCGGCTCACCGCCAGCACAGCCAAGCTGCACAACGCTCCACCCAAACTTAGAAAAAATCCCGGCGTCAAAAAACTACCCAGTAGCAAACCACCAGCGAACACTCGCAGCAGTGATACCCAAGCTGCCGCTCGCCAACCATACCGTGTTAGCACGATCAGCGTAACAATATTGGCCAGCCCCGGCTTGACGCCCGGCAAGGGCGATGGGATGACGGCTTCCAGCACGGTCAAACCAAGTGCCGCCGCTGCCAAACGTGCGAGGTGATGATCCTGAGCGGTAGTAGCAAGATTGACAATTGAAGCCGTCATGGGTTCAAGGGTTGTGGATCACGTTCTCGGAGCGCATTTGCGGGAATAAAATCACGTCGCGGATGCTGGCACTATCGGTGAGCAGCATCACTAAACGGTCTATGCCGATGCCTTCGCCCGCAGTGGGCGGCAAGCCAAATTCAAGGGCACGTATGTAATCGCTATCCTTAAACATGGCTTCTTCGTCACCAGCATCTTTGGCTGCCACTTGCGCGTCAAAGCGCGCTTCTTGATCTTCCGGGTCGTTCAATTCGGAGAAGCCGTTGGCGATTTCGCGACCGACAATAAACAATTCAAAGCGCTCGGTGATTTCTGGATTAGCGTCACTGCTGCGCGCCAGCGGTGAGACTTCCACCGGGTAGTCTATGATAAAAGTGGGCTCGAATAATAAGGTTTCAGCCAACTCTTCAAACAATGACAATTGCAAGCCACCGATGCCGTCTTCAGGTTTGTATTTGGCTTTCAGGTCTTGTAATTCGTTAATGAGAAAGTCGCGGTCATGCAGTTGTTTGTTGCTGAATTGCGGGTGATATTTCTGAATCGCCTGCACCATGGTCAGGCGGTGGAACGGCTTGCCCAAATCCAGCGGATTACCCTGATAGCTGATCAGCGTAGTGCCCAGAACTTTTTGCGCCACTTCCCTGAATAATTTTTCGGTGAAATCCATCAGATAGCGATAATCACGATACGCCTCGTAAAATTCGATCATGGTAAATTCCGGGTTATGCCGCGTGGATAGCCCTTCGTTACGAAAATTACGGTTGATCTCGAATACTTTTTCAAAGCCGCCGATGACCAATCGCTTCAAATACAGCTCCGGCGCAATACGCAGATACATTTTCATGTCCAGCGCGTTGTGGTGTGTCTCGAACGGTTTGGCCGAAGCACCCCCGGGGATAGCATGCATCATCGGTGTTTCAACCTCCAAGTATTCATGGCGCATAAAAAATTCACGTATCGCCTGAATAACTTTGGAGCGGATGATGAAAGTGTTGCGTGTCACTTCATTGGTAATCAGATCAACATGACGCTGCCGGTATTTTTGCTCTTGGTCAGTCAGGCCGTGAAATTTTTCCGGCAGCGGACGCAGCGCCTTGGTCAGCAAACGCAACTTAGCCACGCGCACGGAAAGCTCGCCGGTTTTGGTTTTAAACAACACGCCACTGGCACCAATAATATCGCCCATATCAAAGTGCTTGAACGCGCTGTGGGATGCCTCGCCGCTATCCCCATCGCTGATGTAGAGCTGGATGCGCCCGCTCATATCCTGAATGGTGGCGAAGCTGGCCTTACCCATCACGCGCTTGAGCATCATGCGCCCGGCTATGGTCACGTTAATCGCAGCGGAAGTGAGCTCATCGTTGCTCATTGCATCGTGGGCGCTATGCAATTCACCCGCCATATGTTTGCGCTCAAAATCATTCGGGAAGGCAACACCTTCCTTGCGTAGTGCGCCCAGCTTGGCACGGCGCTCGGCGATGATCTGGTTGTCGTCTTGTGGGGTAGTGGGTTCGATGCTCATAGCGTTTAAAAGTCGTCGTTAAGGTTAAAAATTATTGGCCGAAATAAGCCACATTCATTTTGAGCGCGCACGCAGCTTGCCGCAGAACCGCGTCTGCCGTGGCAATCTCATGCACACCGAGGGAGCGAGCGATAGATAGATGAAGCGCATCCAGGCTACGTAACGGCACCTTGGTTAATTTATCTATCAGGTGCAGTGCTTCAGCAAAGTGCGTATCGCCGACCGGGTGGGTGATGAGAAACCCATCCTGTATATCGGTGCGAATTTTGTTCATGGCGGCTTTTTCACGTTCCGCCGTAATCTGCTTATTGCGCCGTTTGCGCGCCAGGGCGCAACGAATTTCTACCAAGCCCAAACGGCTGATTGACAGCGGTGCATGGTCAACAAAATAGGCATCGAACATTTCGCTATTGGCTTCAGGAATGTAGCGCTTGAGTAGCGCGCTGGTGTCGAGGTAAATCATTATTTAGTCTCGCCCATCACGGTCTTCACGAATTAATACCTCGCTGGAAATTTCTTGAAATGGCATGGTGGCGCGAAAAGCTGCCAGCGATCTCACCTTCATTTTGGGTGCCACCGGCAAAATGCGCGCCACCGGCTCACCCCGGCATACCACCAGCACCTCATCATTGTCGGCAAACATTTGATCGGGATGGCTCAAGCCTTCGCGGGCTTCACGGATGGTCAGAGTTTTCATGGTTTCGCTTTCTTTATTCTCATGTGTCACGCATTGTACGCTTGTGACACAGGCGTTGTCATGTGCCTTTTGCCCACCAAATTAATGTGTCGTCAGCCGCTTGATTGATGTCTTGATATACCCCCTCTCCCCCGCCCTCCCCCACTTAAAGGCGAGGGAATTGTGGTTATTTCTATTGAGAAATGGAATAACTTAGAGCGCGCACGATTGCGAAACCGCCGCCCGGTGTCCTGAAATTTGTAGTCTGGCCTTGATACAAACGCGCGGCCATCAACTGCACCTGTCCGTCATACACATAGCAGCGCACATCGTACTTAAGCGCAGTTTCTGCACCATCCGCATTCAGTTTAATTTCACCCGGTGCAGCCAATTTTTGCGCGACATAATCAGAGTGCATAATTTCGTCGAACACACGGCGAGTTAATTTATCGCCGCGATAAGCACCCTTGCTGCCGTAACCGTTTACTGGCTTGAAGAACCATTGCTTGCGCTCTGTCCACCATTGTTCGGCATTCCATTGCCTGGCATCTTGGGTGTGTACCATCCGCGTTTGTGGGATGTGTTGCAGGAGTGTTTCTATCATTGATAGTGGCACACCCGCAGCATTCAACCATGTTGCATCAGTGAGCAAAGCCAGCTTGCGTTTATCAGCATAACGCTGATAGTGCGCGGGATTGGGAGTCAGCACTACTTGTTGTTTTTCGTGGGCGGCTCGTATGTGCGGATGCCGATGTAAATCGAAATCGGTGAGGCGGTTGTAGATCAGATCAACACGCTGACCGTTGTAACACAGACCATCTGCACTGGCCTGCAACGCAGCAGGATCTACAATAAAAGCAGTCATACCCGCACGCTCGAACATTTTTTGCGCCAGCATAAATTCGGGGTAAAGATATTGCGATTCTGCTTGTTCGTCCACAATGGCAACCGTCTTAAGCAAAGCATCGCCGCGCTCTAATTCCCATTCGTGGCGGAACATGGCGAGAAAAACTTGCTCCAGGTTTTCTTTGGCAACTATTGCATCCGACAATGCAGCCTCGCGCTGGCTATCGCGTAACAATGCGTTGAGAAAACCCCCGCCTGCGTTGCTGTTGATTTCTATGAGATGCGCGCCTGTGGCATTCAGATGGAAATCGTAGCCGTAGAACACGCCCAAGGCACATCCCCTCTCCCCTTGTGGATTTGAAGTGGCATCCATCCACCCCGGCAACCTCACCACCTGCTCCACCGCGCTAATCACTGCTTGCATCTGAGAAATCTGCGCTGGGGTGACAAACACCGGCACATCCGCAAATAGATTGAGATGTCCAACCGTTATCGATTTTTTAAACTCTGCGCCTTGTGCGTGGATGGCGGCATCCAGCGCTGCATGATCCAGCCGGGCGTATTGCTCACCACTCACCTACAGCGCCTCAAAAATTCCCGCTGCCCCCATGCCCGTGCCGATACACATGGTGACCATGCCGTATTTTTGTTTGCGGCGACGCAGCCCGTGTAGCAGGGTAGCGGTGCGAATCGCACCGGTGGCACCGAGCGGATGACCGAGCGCAATCGCGCCGCCCAATGGATTAACTTTGGCCGGATCAAGGCCGACATCCTGAATCACTGCCAGAGATTGCGCGGCGAATGCTTCGTTCAATTCTATCCAATCCAGTGCATTGAGCGACAGACCAACTTGACGCAACACCAATGGAATCGCCTCTTTTGGGCCTATTCCCATAATTTCCGGCGGCACACCAGCCACGCTGAATCCCAGGAATTTTGCGATTGGGGTCAAGTTGTAGCGTTTTAATGCGGCCTCACTGCACAGCAATATCGCGCCCGCGCCATCAGACATTTGCGAGCTGTTGCCCGCAGTAACTGAGCCTTTTTGCGCGAACACGGTTTTTAATTTAGCCAAAGCTTCCAGCGTGGTATCCGCGCGGGGCCCCTCGTCCTGGTGCACGGCTGTGGTGTGTTTGCTGATAGTGCGGTTCAATAAATCGGGGGCGCTATTGTGGATAGGATAGGGCGTAATCTCATCCATAAATTCATCATTCGCGATGGCTTGCAAGGCGCGCTGATGACTTTGCAATGCGAACGCATCCTGCGCCTCGCGCGAGACCTTCCAACGCTGCGCCACTTTCTCTGCGGTCATCCCCATGCCAAACGCGATGGCAATATTTTCATCACGCGCAAAAACAGCCGGATTGACGGAGGGCTTATTGCCCGTCATCGGCACCATGCTCATGCTCTCCACCCCGGCAGCAATCATCACCTCGGCCTCACCAAGTCGAATGCGATCAGCCGCCAGCGCCACTGCTTGCAGACCGGAGGAGCAAAAGCGATTAACCGTTAATCCTGGCACGGTATATGGCAACCCGGCCAGCAACAAACTGATGCGCGCTACGTTGATACCCTGCTCCGCCTCCGGCATGGCGCAGCCGACAATGACATCGCCGATGGCCGAAAGATCAAGCGTGGGCGATCCCGCCAGCACATTCTTTAGCACATGCGCCAACAGATCATCGGGGCGAGTATTGCGGAACATGCCGCGCGGCGCTTTGCCAACGGGGGTGCGGGTGGCAGCGACGATGTAGGCTTCCTGGATTTGCTTGGTCATTTTTAATTCTCCTTTACAGAATATTGACTTATAGCTTGCTAAGCTTAACCTTCACTAGTTTTTTGCCGTCTTGCAAGCGCGCATCGGCAATAGCATTCAATTCCTCGTCTTCTATCTTACCTTCATTTTCTGAATCTTCATCCGCTACATTCTGCAAATAAAACTCGTGCAATTTGGCTTGCAACAGTGCCTTGTCCGGCAACTGCGTTTGATACTCTGCAATCAATGCCGGGGAGAGGCTGCGGCTCAGTGCATATTCCACCACCTCATCGTCCTTGCTTGCACATAGCAACACGCCGATAGCAGGTTGCTCGTGCGGTTTTTTCACATCCCGGTCGAGCGCTTCGAGATAAAAACCCAGCTTGCCCAGATATTCCGGCTCAAAACGCCCGACCTTCAATTCAATGGCGACCAGACAATTCAACCCACGATGGAAGAACAGAAGATCAAGCGCAAAGTCCCGACCACCCACTTGCAACGGATATTCACTGCCCACAAAACAGAAATCCCGCCCCAGCTCGATCAAAAAATCCTTAAGCCGTAGCAACAAACCTTGATGTAAAATCCGCCTCGGCATGGCCGTGCGGCAGGTCGAGGAATTCGACCATGTAGCTGTCTTTGAATACGCCCAAAGCATTGGGATGAATTTGTGACACCAGTGGTGACACTTTTATCGGACTAAGCACCGTGCGCTCAAACAAAACGGTTTTAAGCTGGCGTTCCAGTTCCCGCTTGCCCCACTGTTCGCGGATGGCGAGACGCAGGTAAAACTCGCGTTCTTCCTGCCTTTTTCCTTGGTTAAGAATGATGATGTTGTGCGACCACGACAATTGTCGCACCAGTGGCGCGACAATTTCATCTCCCTGATAAGTCTCATAAAACTTGCGCATCCGAAACAAGTTGCTTCGGGTAAAACCGCGCAACCCCGGCTGAGTAAGCGCCAGATGCTCGGCCAGTTGCGCCACCACCCCGTCACCCCACTCAGCTTGCTCGATCTTGCGGCTGATGAACTGCCCCACCTGCCAATACAACTCGATCAACATGGTATTCACCGCCTGCACTGCGCGCTGCCGCGCGGCATGGATCAGTTGCGTGATCTCGTTGAAATCGTTTTGGGGGATGAGTGGAGTTGTCATGTTGTTTTACGAATATCAAATCAAACCGTGGTGCGACCCCAATGCTGCTCACTTAACCGTTCGTGGTGAGCCTGTCGAACCACCAGCCGCTCAACCAGCACCCTTGGACAAGCTCAGGGCGAACGGAATTTTGACTAAGTGAACAGCATTGGGTGCGTCCCCTATTACCCGCGAACTTCCTCATCGTGTTGCACTAGTAAACCCATCTCAAAGTGGTTGAACGATTTCACAAAGTCGCTATCATGAGCCCATGCAAAAGAAATCGCTCATCCAGGCCAACCCTTACCTGCGTACTCCGGAGCAATACCGGAAGATGCTGGTAACCAACGTGTCCAGTTCAACCGCCATTGAAACTGGCGCGCCAGTCGCGTCCATCGCCAAAACGCTCAACTCCGAAAGTGCGCCCATCAAAACTCCGCGACGCTCCGCTCGATAACTTCAGCGAAGATTTTCTCCATCGGGCGGTTGTCCCTATCCAGCCCAGCCCGCACCGCCGCAAAGTAGCTTTCCTTTTCCTCACTGGCAACCGCACTAAAATCCAGTTTTGTAGGATGGGTGGAGCGTAGCGATACCCATCGTCGGCGCGAGTTGATGGGTATCGCTACGCTCCACCCATCCTATGGAATTATTATTGATTACTGCTTTTAACGAAAAATGCCATGACTACCCAATCAACATCTGCCCTTGACAACCCAGTCGGCAACACTCACTCCGGGCGGCAACAACTCACCTCGCGGCAAGCCAACTACTCTGCCGCCATTGCCGGAATCACGGCTTTTACGAATGACGCTAACCACGTCATGAAATGTAACCCTCTTTAGAGGCTTGATGGGCTTGGGCAGTACATCCGTAGTATTCTTGGCTTTCCTACTCATGATTTCCTCACTGATCTAGCGTTTCGCTGCCATGTGGTAAACCGCATTACGCTCCCGCTTGCCGACCGCTACTACAACCACCAGCAGCACAGCATCCCGCACTTCGTACACCAAACGGTAGCCCACACTGCGAAGTTTTATCTTGTAACGATCCTTATGTCCCGCCAGTTTCGCTGCGGAAACACGCGGATGTTGCAGACGCTCAGTTAATTTTTTCTTAAACTGCTCACTCACCGTCGCATCCAGTTTGTGCCACTCTGCCAGCGCATCGGGATGGAAAGCCAGCTTATAACTCATCAAGCTTGACCTGCACCAATTTTTTGCCGTCTTTCAAGCGCACATCGGCAATGGCATTCAACTCCATATCTTCCAGTTTATCCATCAGCGCTTCATAAGCCTTGGCCGGAACGCAATAGAAAGCCGGCTCGTTGTGATTCAAGATCGCCACAGGGAAACCCTCTCCCGCCGCGACCGTCGCCATCGGATTTTTTTTCAACTCAGAAACGCTCGCGGTTGTTTCAGCCAAAATAAGGTGTGCCATTTGGATAATCCTCCATTTTTCGAAAGCTTAATATAGCACTCTTAACAGGTCTCAGCAATGGTCTCTGAATTTGGCAAGGACAGAGAAAATAGAAGCTGCCCTCTTTAATTTTTATTTGCTTGGCAACGCATAACCTACCTCTAAAAGGGTCGTGCGTAGGGCTTCAATTTCCCCTGCATTTTCATCTGGCAATTCTCGAACAATTGAGGCCACGGTTCGTTTGGTATTAGGGGGTAACCAATAAACAGGGATGTTTTCTCCAGCACCATTGTGACCTCTTAAAGGCACCAAGAGGCCATTTCGCCTTAACTCCTCAATAGCTGGAGCATATGACGTGCGAATTAATACTTCGTACTGCTCACGCGTTAAGTGTCTACCACGAACAATTTGCTTGATAAAGCCGCGTGCAATCGGTGTTAGCTCGTTTCGAATTAGGTAGTCAAGCCGTGAAAGTGGGGCTTTGGCAGTCTCTCGCTGCGTTGTCATCATTGATGCCACGCGCTGTTCGAATCGCACAAAAACACCCTCAATGCGGCCTTCTTGATCACTTAGCATCTGAGCAACATCTCTTTGCAATTCTTCTGAAAGACCCGTTGCAACAGAGGTTGCCAAACCCTCTGCGGAGGATGTTGGTTGGCGAATGCCAGACTCCTCCATAGCACGCTTTATTCGAGTACATGCTGGGCCAAGAGCCGCTACCAAATTTTTATCGCGGCGATTTGGCTCAAATGCGGCCGTCGTTATCCCTGCCAAATCTGTTGGAAGGTAAAGCTCTGCATCCCTAGGGGTGATGATAAACGCTCTATCTTCTCCAAGTCCCCCAGTGAACAAACCAAGTTCAAACACAACATTGTCCCGAGCTGCCCTATGCGTGTTTTCTCGCATTATTACTACATCATCTGGTGCAAAAACGAATACAGCAAAATCAAAAGTATCTACTGCCTGCATTAATGCCTGAATGGTCATGCGGGACAACTCAAACACACCCTGTGTCCACACAGTCACCTCCGCAGAATGTTCAAGGTTTTCTTGAATAGCATATGCAACATTAAGACTTTCTACGGAGGAACCAACGAATAAACGTGGTTTAACAGTTAGTTCGGATGACAAGGGAAACCTCCTATAGTTTTGCATTAATCGTGAACCGACGGGAATTCAATTCCGCAACGGCTTCCCATTCTTCAACATATGCTCAATCCTTGCCTTGGTCTTATCCGTCGCCAGCAACTCCATAAAGTTACGCCGTTCCAAATCCAGCAGCCATTCTTCATCCACCAAACTACCCGTTTCCACATCGCCGCCACACATCGCTTCGGCAACGCGGCAGCCGATGTTGTAGTCGTGCTCGGAGATAAATCCGCCTTCCAGCATGTTAACCATGGAGGCCTTGAAGGTGGCGATGCCGGTGCGGCCTGCTACTGGAATCTGGCGCTGCATCATGGGTGGGCGGTAGGCGGTGGCGATGAGCGCGCGGGCTTGTTGTTTGGCGACGTGCAGGAGTTCGAAGCGGTTCAGCACGATGCGGTCGGATGGTTGTAGATAGCCCATGTCGCGTGCTTGTTCTGCGCTTTTTGAAACTTCACCCATGGCGATATTTTGGAAATAGCGGCGCAGGTAGGGGAAGACATCCACACGGCCATCGTTGGAATAACGCTGTGCTTCGGCTGCGGCGCGTTGTGTCATTTCTTTGCAGCCGCCACCGGCAGGTAACAGGCCGACACCGACTTCTACCAGGCCGATATAACTTTCCAGCGAGGCGACTATTCGCGTGCAGTGTATGGAAAATTCACAGCCGCCGCCGAGTGCCAAGCCATCTATTGCGGCGATGGTGGGCACCAGAGAATATTTCAGGCGTTGCGATACTTGCTGAAATTTGGCTACGACATCTTCTACACGCGGCACATTGCCGCTTGCTGCGCTGACGATCGCGCCCAGTCCGCCGCCACCTGCGACGGTGTATTTGACGCGCTGGGCTGCGCCTTTTAATTTGTCGAACATGCCGACTGGATGATCGGCTGTTTCCTGCACGGCTTGCATTAGCAGCAACAGGTTAGCGCCAGCGGAGAATGGCGGTTCGGTCTGCCAGATAATCAGTGCGCGCCAGTTCGCTTCGGCTTCATCTACCGCGCGCAAAATTCCATCCAGCACGACGTTGCTGATGCTGTGCATTTTGCTTTTGAAGCTGAGGATGGCGATGTCGTCGCCGGTGTGCCATAGGCGCATTTCTGCATTTTCAAAAATGGTTTCGCCGTAGTGGGCTTCCTCGCTTAGCAGGCGGTCGGGGTAGGGTTGGCGGGTATAGACGGGGAGTGTGGAGCGGGGGTGGTAGTTCGTTAAATCCCCCCTCCCCCCCTTTTGCAAAGGGGGGTTCAATTCAGTTGCTACATCTGCCACCCCCCCCTTCGACGAAGGGGGGTTGGGGGGGAGAGCTCGCGAGGGGGTGTGCTCTGTCGGTGCGAAAGAACCTTGTGGCGTGTGAACACTGGTGCGTGTTGATTCAGTCACCCAAGCAGGTAGTGGAGCAGCCGACATGGTTTTACCTGCCGCAATATCAGCGTTGATCCAGCTCGCCACTTGCTGCCAACCTGCTGCCTGCCAGATTTCAAATGGGCCGCTATCCCAGCCGAAACCCCAGCGTACGGCGAAATCCAGATCGCGCGCATTGTGCGCGATGGCTGGCAGATGCAGCGCGCAGTAGTGAAATACATCGCGGAATACCGCCCACAGGAATTGTGCTTGCGGGTGCGGGCTGGCTCTTAATGCGGCCAGTTTTTTTGCCCAATCGCGTTCGCGCAAAATATCTTTTACGGCATCATCGGCTTTGCCTTCGGCCACGCGATAAGCTTGCGTAGCCAAATCCAACACATGAATTTCCTTGCCCATTTTTTGATAGATGCCGCGCTTGCTTTTCTGCCCCAGCGCGCCTTTTTCTATTAATTTTGTTAGCCAATCCGGGGGAGAAAAATAGCGATGCCAAGGATCATCCGCCAGCCCCTCGCGCATGGTGTTCACCACATGCGCGAACACATCCAACCCGACCACATCCAGGGTGCGGAAGGTAGCGCTTTTGGGGCGCCCTAAATATCGTCCGGTCAACGCATCTACGGTGTCGAAGCCGAGATTGAATTGCTGCGCATGATGCGCCGTGGCCAGCAGAGAAAATACGCCGATGCGATTAGCAATAAAATTGGGCGTGTCCTTGGCGCGCACCACGCCTTTGCCCAGCGTAGAGACCAAAAATTCTTCCAGATGATCTAACAGAGTAAGCTCGGTGGCGGCGCAGGGAATCAGCTCGACCAGATGCATGTAGCGCGGCGGGTTGAAAAAATGGATGCCGCAAAAACGATGGCGTTGCGCCTCGGGAAAGGCCTGTGCCAATTGATTAATGGACAAGCCGGAAGTGTTGCTGGCGAAAATGCTGTGTGTGCCGAGATAGGGAGCGACCTTGCGATAAAGATCAGATTTCCAATCTATCCTTTCGGCTATCGCTTCGATTACCAGGTCGCAGTCGCGCAGTTGCTCCAAGTTCTGTTCGTAATTGGCGGGCTGGATGCAAGTCAGTTTGGCCAGTGATGCCAGCGGGCTGGGCTCAAGTTTTTTCAGGCCATCCAGCGCTTTTTTTACATTGCCGTTAGGGTCGCCTTCTTTGGCTGGCAATTCAAACAGCAGCGTCTCGACATTGGCGTTGACCAGATGCGCAGCAATCTGCGCGCCCATTACACCTGCACCCAATACGGCGGCTTTGCGTACCATAAATTTTTCAGCCATTTATTACCTCCAAAATAAGGAAGCAGCCTCTGCCGCTTCAATGTCGCTGTTAAAAACTATGGGTGTATTGCACGCTCAGGATATCTACGCTATTTTTGTAAGTTCCAACCAGATTGCCCGATGCAGTAGTGGTGCCATCCATATTGATGGACGCGTCGCTCACAAACAAGTGTGCATAGCCAAAATCCAAAGAGCTTGCTTTGGAGAATTTGTACTGTCCGCCTAATGACAACCACTTACGATTATTATCTGGGACACGGGCCGTACGATACGCATCTGACACCGGAGACTGGTCATAAGCCACCCCTATGCGCGAAGTCCATTGCTCGCTGTAATGATGGTTTGCACCCACTGCAAATCGCCATGTGTTCTTCCAGTTCTCAGGAGTAGAACTCAAGGTCGTACCGCTATCGCGCACGACATCCAATTGTTTGAAGGTAGCCCAACCAGTCCAGGTCGCGTCCGCCATAATATCCCACTTGTCGTCCAAGCGATTAACCATACTGGCAGAGAAAGAATCAGGCATCTTGATATCCAAACTGACTGGGCCATCAGGATAGGCTGCCGCAATTCCTCCAGCAAGTGGCGCACCTAGAGTCCCCGCTGTCGGTCTGTTGCTGAAATTAACCGATCCGGTCAATTTGTATTTGATTGAAGAACGATATGCCAATCCAACACGCGTTTGCTCAGACAGTTTGAACAAAACTCCCAGGTTGTATCCCCACGCCGTATCTTTACCGGTAACCGTCGTCACTCCTTCGCCTTGCCCTGCCGCATTGGCTGCACCTGCCGCAGCTGCGCCCGGCCCACCGCCTCCGGCAGCTGTAAAGGCTATTGCAGCCCAATTGATTGCGCTCGTCAGATCTCCGGTGATGTACTGGTAATTCAGCCCTGCACCGAGTGAGACTGTCTCGTTCACATCATAGGAAACGGATGGATTCAAATTGATCGTTTGTATTTTTGATTTCATCGCCTGAAATCGACCGATCCAATTCGCGTCATAATCGGTTTGCAAACCGAATGGCGCATTCACTCCCAATCCAACACGCAACGCAGGAATCACTTCCATCGCAAAGTAAGCATTCGGCACCAATGCCACCCCCCCCCCGCATCGCCACCATTGCCGTTGTTGGCGCTCTGGAATGAGGCAGCAGTAGAGCCGGTATCTGAAAATTTCGCCGATGGCTTGATTGCGTGAGCTGCCACGGCAATTTGCTTACCTGACAGTCGGCTCATCCCGGCCGGATTGAAGAAAATGGTGCTGGCATCCTCGGCGCTGGCTGCGCCGCCGGCATAGGCGTTGCCTAAACCGCTGCCACTTTGTTCAATCAATGCAAAACCGGAAGCTGCAACATCTGCGCACAATAGAACGGCCAAACTACTACTGATGATTAATGCGGATTGCTTGAGTGTCATGATCGCTCTCCTGAGATATTTAATCACACGGCACAGGGTGCCGCTCCCTTACGGCAACGGCACGGGGCGCGGCCTACGATCTTCGCCCACCGCAACATAAGTCAGCGTGGCTTCGGTCACTCTGGCATAAACCGGCTTGATCGGATCACGCTGCACATACACCTCAACATTAATGGTGATAGAGGTGCGCCCCACCTTGACGATTTCGGTATAAAAACTCACCACATCACCCATGAACAAGGGTTGCTTAAACAGGAAAGAATTCACCGCCACAGTCACCACCCGTCCGCGCGCAAGACTGGTAGCAGGAATACTGCCGGCCACATCCACCTGCGCCATCAGCCATCCGCCGAATACATCGCCGGTGTAATTGCAATCAGACGGCATGGCCACCATGCGCAAGGTGGGTTCGCGTTGCGGCAGGGTAATCAATGTTTGTTCGCTCATATCCATGTCCCTAGATTTCCAATAACCGAAAACATCTAATGCCCTACATATAACTTTTCAATTTCCCCAGCATAACGCGCCACGATCGGCCCGCGCTTGACCTTAAGCGTGGGTGTCATCAGCCCATTCTCTATGCTCCACGGCTCGGTCATCAACAACACACGGCGCACTTTGGCGTAGCCGGGAAATTCTTTTATCTGCTCCGAAATTCGATGCAACACCTGCTGCTCGATGCGCGTATCGTTCAGCGATTCTGGCATATCAGACCGAACACCCACTTCCTTCGCAAAATTCGTCCAGCCTTCGGCATTCAGCACCGCCAGCACTATCAGATAGGGCCGTCCCTCGCCATACACCATCACCTGATCGAACAAACGATCTCGCAATATAGCCTGCTCCATATCCGTCGGCGGAATTTTTTCGCCGTTAGACATGACGATAATTTCTTTCAGGCGACCGGTGATCGTAATGTGTCCACTGGCGCTGATGTAAGCCGTATCGCCCGTATTTAGCCAGCCCTCCGATGAAATCATGGCCGCAGTCGCTTCAGGATTTTTCCAATAGCCTTGCATATTGCAAGGCCCTTTCACCAGCAACGCAGACTGCGCACCGATGCGCGCCTGCACGCCGTCTATCGGCTGCCCCACGCTGGCCGGGAAGTTGTTGTGCGGCCGATTGCCGCTGATTACTGGGCTGGTTTCAGTTAGGCCATAACCTTGCACGATGGGCAACCCAAGGCCGATAAACACTCGCGAAATTTCTGGCGACAGCGCCGCGCCGCCACTGATGGCGACACGCAAACGCCCGCCCAACTTGACCAGAATCTTGTCCGCCACCAATTTCTTGAGCAGTGGCCACAGCAATAATTTTGGATGCCATGCTGCGCGGCCTTGCTCGTATTCGAAGCGATGCCAGCCCACCTTCACCGCCAGATCAAACAGTATGCTCTTGAGCAACGAGCCGTCATCAAGTTTAGTGCGAATCGCTGCATACACACGTTCGTAAATGCGCGGCACAGAAATAATGACCGTCGGATGGATAGTCTGCATGTCTTCCGACAACAGCGGAATAGAGCGGGCGAACGCCACCGTAGCACCCACCATCAGCGGCAGGTAATACCCCAGTGTGCGCTCAAAAGTGTGCGACAAGGGCAAGAATGACAACAGCGTATCTTCCGGCTTAATCGCAATCACGCCGAGGCTGGCATGTGCATTAAAAATAATATTGTAATGGCTGAGCATCACGCCCTTAGGCCGCCCGGTAGTGCCAGAGGTGTAGATAATCGTGGCCAGCGCATCGCGCTCACGCTTGCGCTCTTCCAGCAACGTAGCTTGCGGCGGCAACCAATCTGCCGCGCACTGCAAGCGTGATTCACCATTTTCTTCTATTTTATTCAGACTGACCATGCGCTGCACACTGCTCAGTTGTTCGCGCACGGTGCGTAACTCCTGCCATTGTTCTGCGCCTTCAAACAGCAACACCTTCACGCCCGCGTCGTTGATAATGAATGCCACATTGTCCGGCCTGTCCACAACATACAGTGGCACCACCACTAGGCCGAGTGATGACGCGGCCTGATCGAACATCACCCACTGCGGACAGTTGCGTAGCATGATGCCGACGCGATCACCCGCCGCCAACCCCTCACGCAACAGCGCCGCCTGCCAGCGCGCCACTTGTTCGTGCATCTGCGCCCAGGTCAGCGACAACCATGTGTTTTTTGTCGCATCAAAATAACGGTAAGCGACATGCTCAGGTGTGCGCCGTGTGCGCTCCAAAAACAAACCGTGCAAAGTGACGGCCTGCTCCGGTGTGATAATGTAATGATTATTGTCCGGCATACTTCCTCCCAACGTGGCTTACATCGCGCTCTTTAATTCCTCCGGCGAAAAATCATCCACCATGACGACCTTGCGCCGCAACGCGTAGTCGCGCACTAATTGTTGCGATTCTTGTGCGCTGATGATCCCCTGTGTGCTGGCTTCGGCAATACGCGCCAACTCGTCCAATGCCTTAACTTGCCCAACCTTGCGTGCCGCCTCTACTTTCGCTTGCAGCGGTTCGCAACTCAAGGTGCTAAGCAAAGCCGCTTCCAGTGCGCCTACGGCATCGCTTTCATTGCCCGGCACATACATACCGGCAGTCAAACGATCACGCGCTGCACCAGGCTGCATGAGTAAGGTAGAAACCTGATGCCCCAATTCATCCGACGGCGGAGCAAGACAACGCCCTATGGGGAAAATCAGCGCGCGCAAAATCAGCGCAGCGAAACGACTTTGAAAGTTTTGCAGCACGCCGTCGAGTGCAGCTTGAATCTTGTGCAGTGCATCCTGCATAGACCAATCCAGCAGCGGCAGATCACTCGCAGGTCGGCCATCATCTTCAAAACGCTTGAGCGTGGCTGAACATAAATAGAGCAAACTCAACACATCGCCCAGCCGCGCAGAAATTTTTTCTCGGCGTTTGAGATTGCCGCCCAGCACCAGCATCGCCACATCTGCCGCCAGTGCGAAGGCGGCGGAGTAACGCGACAGTTGCTGATAATAACGCTTAGTAGATACGCCCTCCGGCACGGCTATGCCGCGCCCGCCAGTGATGCCGAACAGCAATGCGCGCACCGCATTACTCAGGCTGAAACTAATGTGGGCAAACAGGGCGGCATCAAAATTGTGGATGGCGCGCTTTTTGTCTGAGTCATGTGCCGCCTGAATTTCCTTGAGCACATAAGGATGGGAACGGATCGCGCCTTGGCCGAAAATAATCATGCTGCGCGTCAGAATATTCGCACCTTCAACCGTGATGCCTATGGGTGTTTGCTGATAACTACGCGCCAGATAATTGGACGGCCCCATGCAAATTCCCTTACCACCATGCACATCCATCGCGTCGTTAATAATCGAGCGCGCGCGGTCGGTACAGTGATATTTAACGATGGCGGAAATAACTGAGGGCTTCTCGCCCATGTCCAGCGCCACCGTGGTCAAAGTGCGCGCCGCATCCATCATATAGACATTGCCGCCGATGCGCGCCAGTGCTTCTTCCACGCCTTCAAATTTTCCTATCGGCAAGCGGAATTGTTTGCGTACCCGGCTATATGCGCCGCAAGTGCGCGCCGCCATTTTTGAAGCACCGGTAGCGCTGGCTGGCAACGAGATCGAGCGCCCTGCCGCCAAGCATTCCATCAACATGCGCCAGCCCTGGCCGATATATTCGGGCCCGCCGATGATGTATTCCATCGGCACAAAAACATCCTTGCCCTGCGTCGGCCCATTTTGAAAAGCCGAGTTGAGCGGAAAGTGACGGCGACCCACTTGTACGCCCGGTGTATCGGTAGGGATCAGCGCCAGCGTGATGCCGCGTTCGGATTCTGCGCTGAGCAGATGA
Source organism: Gallionellaceae bacterium (assembly GCA_043755195.1). Taxonomy (GTDB): domain Bacteria; phylum Pseudomonadota; class Gammaproteobacteria; order Burkholderiales; family Gallionellaceae; genus Nitrotoga. The sequence continues at coordinate 2,998 of JAYUTK010000030.1, read as the reverse complement.
TCGGGATCATATAACTTGAATGCCAAGCCGAGCAGCGTCGCCACGGGCGATAAAGTGATATAGCGCTTTTCCCAAGTCAGCCGCAGACCCAGCACATTTTGCTGTCCGTTGAATTCACCGTGGCACACGATGCCAACATCAGGAATCGCCCCGGCATCAGAACCGGCGAATGGCCCGGTCAACGCAAAGCACGGCACTTCTTTGCCCTGCGCCAAGCGGCGCAGATATTTTTCTTTTTGTGATGGCGTACCGTAGTGCAGCAGCAATTCTGCCGGGCCTAATGAGTTCGGCACCATCACCGTCACCGCCGCCGTCGCGCTGCGCGAAGCAATTTTAGTGACTACCGCAGAATGTGCCAGCGCAGAAAATTGCAGCCCGCCATATTCCTTAGGGATAATCATGCCGAAGAAACCCTTGTCCTTGATGAACTGCCACGTCTGGGGTGACAAATCCTGACGCACATGGGTAATGTCCCAATCATCCAGCATGGCGCACAACTGCTCGGTTTCGTTATCGAGGAAGGCTTGCTCGGTCGCGCTCAAGGCCGCCTTGGGATAACTCAGCAACTTATTCCAATTCGGTTGCCCGCTGAATAGATCGCCATCCCACCACACCGTGCCCGCGTCTAGCGCCTCCTGCTCGGTTTGTGAAATCTGCGGAAGAATATTGCGGAAAATTTTGAGGACGACACGACTCACCAGCAAGCGGCGCAGCAGCGGAATACCCAGCACGGCAACGACCACGACCAAGGCGATCATAACGACTTGAAACACATCGGCAGAAAGCTGGCTCTGAATGGCCATGAGCGGCACAAAGACTATCATTGCCAGCAACCAACTCCAGATCGAGGCTCGAACAAAAGCTAGCAACATCACCGTGATTAGCGCGAGCATCGTTAAAATAATCATTGCCACTCTCCTGTTGGTATATTTATATCTAACTGTAACGCCAACATGCGCTACAAACAATGACTAAATTCGATTTACCTCTGTACAGCTGATGCAATAGGTCATGTAAGGCTTCTTAGCTACGACTTTTAAAGATGCTCTTAAGCATGCGCTGATTAAAAATATAATCTCGACTATTGCGAAACTGGGAAGACGGGGCACAATACTGTACCTAAGCCTATCTAATGAACGATTGATCGAAAAAAGGATTAAACCTTCCCCAATTCGTCGCCCATTTCTTGAGAGCGTATTGCAGCCTGATGCACCGCATTGACGATATGCTGCTTGATCTTGCTCGCTTCCATGCTGAGCAAGGCGCGCTCAGTCGTGCCATTTTTGGAAGTAACGCGCGCGCGCAGCTCACTGACATCATCGTCGCTGGCAGCGGCGAGCTTGGCTGCGCCTATGAAAGTATCGAGTGTCAGCCGTTTGGCATCTGCCGCATCAAAGCCCAGTTCTCGCGCCGCACTCTGCATGGCTTCGATAAAATAAAAAACATAAGCCGGGCCGCTGCCAGAAATTGCAGTGACGGCATCCATCATCGCCTCATTCTCCAGCCATAAAGTGCTGCCTACAGCTTCCAAGATAGTTTGTGCTGCATCGCGCTGAATTTTGCTCACGCCAGGCAAGGCATACAAACCCGTTATGCCGCATCGAATGAGCGCGGGCGTGTTGGGCATGGCACGCACTATATTTTTTGTGCCCAGCCAACGCGCTATATCCGTGGCGCGGATACCTGCCGCGATTGAGATGATCGTTTGTCCCGTTAACAGCGGCGCGAGCTGCGTCGCAACCTCGCCCAACTGCTGCGGTTTAACAGCCAGCACAATGACTTCACTGTCGGGCACAACTGTGCTTGCATCAACCGTAGCCTGAACGCCAAACTCGCGTTGCAGCTTGTTACGATTGTCAGCATTAATCTCTACCACGCGCAATTGCGCCGCAATAAAATCGCGTTGCAGCAAACCGCCGATGAGTGCATTAGCCATGTTGCCGCCGCCAATAAAACAAATATTCATTTATTTCCCCTCATAATTTCTAACTCCGAATATTGCTGTGCCGATACGCACGATGGTCGCACCCTCCAGCAATGCCGCTTCCATGTCATGCGACATGCCCATAGATAGCGTATCTAAACTTAATCCCTGCCTATTTAATTCTTGCATCATCTCGCGCAGTTTTAAGAATGCAATACGCTGGTCTGCCAGATCATTGACCGGTGCGGGTATCGTCATCAGCCCGCGCAAGTTTAGCCTAGGTAAACGAGATATGCGCTGCGCTAACTCTGCCAATTGTAGCGGTGTCACACCGCTCTTGCTGTCTTCACCGCTCACATTGACTTGTATGCACACTTGCAAGGGCGGAAAATTTTCTGGCCGTTGTGCCGATAGGCGCTCGGCAATTTTTAGCCTGTCCACACTGTGTACCCAGGAAAAATTCTCGGCAATAGCGCGCGTCTTGTTGGTCTGTATCGGCCCGATAAAATGCCATTGCAACGGCAAGTCGCGCAGTAAATCTATTTTTTCCAGCGCTTCCTGCACATAACTTTCACCAAAAGCAGTCTGGCCAGCCTGATAGGTCTCACGAATAACAGCGGCAGAAAATGTCTTGCTCACCGCTAATAAAGTGACCTCACTTACCTGACGGCAAGTCGTGCCTAAAATTTTAGCAATGTCTTGATTGACGGCTTGCAAGTTGGAAGCGATTGCGGTCATAATCAAACGTTAGGGAGAAGTTTCCAGGCGTCGCATGTGCGGCTCTGCAAATCAGCGGAGATTATATATGGATATTACTGAGCTGCTTGCTTTTGGTGTAAAAAACAAGGCATCTGATTTGCATCTTTCTGCAGGTTTACCGCCGATGATCCGTGTGCACGGCGACATACGCAAGATCAATTTGCCGGCCATGGAACATAAGGAAGTGCATGCCATGGTGTACGACATCATGAACGACGGCCAGCGCAAGATTTATGAAGAAAACCTGGAGATTGATTTCTCATTCTCGGTGCCGGGGCTGGCACGCTTTCGCGTCAACGCTTTTGTCCATAACCG
>JAYUTK010000029.1:0-89528 GCA_043755195.1 Gallionellaceae bacterium | reverse complement strand
GCACAGGGGTCTGTCGAATGATCGAAAACAGGCGCTGGTGGCGGAACATTTGGCACGAAAAAAACAGCAAAAACCTCCACGAAATGTCACTTAGCTCTCATATTCCTTTATTTAGGTTAACAGACGTCCCAAGTGGGCCCCTGCAGAATATGAAGATTGAACTTAATATAACTGCCGATCTGTGCGGCAGCTAACTTAGTGGGCAGGCTTGGCTAATCCGCATTTCACGGACTCTTTTAATGGTAGGCAATACTACAGGAGGTGTCAGATGAGGAAAGAGATACAAAGGGTCGACGCAGAACCCAAATGTCAGCGCTACAGCAAGGAATTTATGCTGGCTGCGGTTAAGCTTCTGCAATCAGGCACCAAGCCCGCCATGTTGATTGCGCTGCAATTGGTTTCTGTAATCGGTAAAGATTAGTGCCACCCGAAAATCTCGCAGGTAATGTGCCTCAATGACTTTAATCAAGGCTCGTGCCGTAACAGTCTTACACTAGAAAATGAAAGTGGTGCTGCATTAGCCGCCGCTCATCTCCAGCATCAACTGGTTAATGCGTTTGACGAAACTGGCTGGATCATCGAGTTGACCGCCCTCGGCCAGCAAGGCTTGGTCGAATAAAACGGATGCCCAGTCGTCGAACTTTTTCTCTTCAATTTTCAGACGTAACACCACTGGATGTTTGGGATTGATTTCCAGTATCGGCTGCGATACCGGCATCTTCTGTCCCGATGCTTTTAACAAGCGCGCCAGATTGGCATTCATGTCGTGCTCGTCTGCTACCAGGCAGGCAGGTGAATCGGTCAGGCGATGAGTCACGCGCACTTCTTTAACGCGATCGGCGAGGCTGATGCTGATCTTGTCAGTTAACTCCTTAAATTCATCGGCATCTTTTTCCTGTTCTTTTTTATCTGCTTCATCTTCAAGATTTCCAAGATCAAGCCCGCCCTTGGCCACAGATTGCAGCGGCTTGCCCTGAAATTCCGGCAGATTGCTGACCACCCACTCATCCACACGATCAGTCAGCAGCAACACTTCTATGCCTTTTTTGCGGAACACTTCCAGGTGCGGGCTGTTCTTGGCGGCATTGAAAGAATCGGCGGTGATGTAATAAATTTTGTCCTGACCTTCCTTCATGCGGCTAATGTAATCGGCCAGCGCAACGGTTTCCGCTGGGGTGTCGGCCAGTGTCGAGGCCAGCCTCAGCAAGCCGGCAATCTTTTCCTTGTTGGCGAAATCTTCGCCTATGCCTTCCTTCAGCACACGGCCAAATTCACTCCAAAATTTGGTGTATTTTTCCGGGTCTTTGGTGACCAAATCTTCCAGCAATCCCAGCACCTTCTTGGTACATCCGGCGCGTATCGCTTCGATGTCTTTTGATTCCTGCAAAATCTCACGTGACACGTTCAGCGGCAGGTCATTGGAATCCACTACACCGCGCACAAAACGCAGGTAATGCGGCATCAATTTTTCGGCATCATCCATGATGAATACATGGCGCACATAAAGTTTGACGCCATGCTGGGCATCGCGCTCCCACATATCGAACGGTGCTTTTCCGGGAAGATAAAGCAACTGTGTGTATTCCTGGCGACCCTCGACGCGGGCGTGAGTCCATGCCAGCGGATCAGCAAAGTCATGGCTGACGTGCTTATAAAACCCTTGGTATTCTTCGTCGCTGATTTCGTTTTTGGCGCGCGTCCACAGGGCAAAAGCTTGATTGACGGTCTCGTCTTCATCCAGAACCTGCTGCGCGCCGTCTTTCCATTCTTCCTTCTTCATCAAAATCGGCTGAACAATATGATCCGAATATTTGCGGATGATGGAACGGATTTTCTGGCCGCTGAGCAGGTCATCTTGCCCCTCGCGCAGGTGCAAGGTAATGATCGTGCCGCGTGTGGCTTTTTCCACCATCTCGATCATAAACTCACCACCACCATCCGATTCCCAGCGCACCCCTTGATCGGCTTTTTCACCGGCACGGCGTGTTAAGACAGAGACCTTGTCGGCCACAATAAAAGCCGAATAAAAACCTACGCCAAATTGGCCAATAAGATTAGCGTCCTTTTGCTGGTCACCGGACAGACGGGAAAAAAATTCGCGTGTGCCAGATTTGGCAATCGTACCCAGATTGCTCACCACCTCATCGCGGCTCATGCCTATGCCGTTGTCGGTGATGGTCAAGGTGCGTGCAGATTTGTCGTAGCTGAGTTGCAGAGCCAGCTCAGAATCGCTTTCATACAAGGCCGCGTTATGCAGCGCCTCAAAGCGCAATTTGTCGCAGGCATCGGAGGCATTGGAAATTAATTCGCGCAGAAAAATTTCGCGGTTGGAATACAAGGAATGAATCATCAACTGTAGCAGTTGCTTGACTTCGGCCTGAAAGCCCATTGTTTCGCGATTGTTAGTGGCGGTGTCGCTCATTGTGTTCTCCATTGTGTAAAGGTCGTGCGGGTAGATGAGGGCGGTATTGTAAGTTTCAAGGTGGAGTTATTTTACGTCTGGCTAGCAGCCTGTCTGACTTGAAGAATCGAAGCGAAAATTCGGCTGGCCGAGGGCAGATTTTGCCGGTTTTGCAGGTCAATAGTCGTTCTATTGACCAAAAAAACGGTGAAATCTGCACCGGTCAGGCGGATTTGCAGCCGATTTCCTTCAAGTCAGACAGGCTGCTAGAACCTCTGTTTGCGGAGCAGCACAACTATTTTTTCTCAATAAACTCCAGCGCATTATCATCTGGATCTCTGCAAAACAAGGCGCGACGACCAGATTGGCTGAGGGTGTGAGCGATGCCTGCTTGATTTAAGCGCACTATCAATTGCGACATATCTGACACCGCCAGCGCAACGTGGCGGTCGCGTCCGCCGTGAGCGGGGCGCTGCAACCCGGTCTCCGGGTTGGGCAGCAGCATCAAATGAATCTGCTGTTTATCCGCTATGTCATACCACACACCGGGGAAGCCTAAATCCGGGCGCGCGGGGTTGGGTTGTAAATCGAGTATGTCTTCGTAAAAGGCGCGAGATTTATTGAGGTCGGCGACTAGGAAGGTGGCGTGAAGCAGCGCGGTGATTTTCACTGTAGCTTGTTCGTAACAGGTGCAGCATTTTCAGATTTAGATGCCAGTGCACTGCGTATTGAAGCCGCAATACCTGTTGCATCCAAGCCGCAGGCTGCCAGCATTTTTGCAGGTTCGCCTTGCTCCAAAAATTGGTCGGGCAAGCCGAGTTGCAATAAGGCATTGCTCAGGCCGTGTCGCTGCATGCATTCTGCCACTGCGCTACCCGCGCCGCCCTGAACAGTATTTTCTTCCACGGTTATCAGCAGGCTATGTTCACGCGCCAGTTGCAAAATAAGCTCTTCGTCCAGCGGCTTGACGAAACGCATATTGGCTACCGTGGCGTTGAGTGATTCTGCCGCCCCTAGTGCAGGGGTGAGCATAGACCCAAAAGACAAGATCGCCCCACCCGCACCCTGGCGGCGGACTTCACCTTTCCCCAAAGGTAGCGCTTGCATTTTTTTAAGCGGCGTAATGCCAGGCCCCGTGCCGCGCGGATACCGCACGGCGCTGGGGGTGTTCAATTGAAATGCGGTAAACAACATTTGCCGACATTCGTTTTCGTCGGCAGGTGCCATCACGGTCAGGTTGGGAATGCAGCGCAAAAAGGTTAAATCAAAGCTACCTGCGTGCGTTGCGCCATCTGCACCGACCAGACCCGCACGATCTATGGCCAGCACCACCGGCAGATTTTGAATGGCGATGTCGTGGATTAATTGGTCGTATGCGCGCTGCAAAAAAGTCGAGTAAATCGCCACCACCGGTTTCATGCCGTCACAGGCCAGTCCGGCAGCGAAGGTCAGCGCGTGTTGTTCGGCGATGCCTACATCAAAATAGCGCTGGGGAAATTTTTGCGAAAATTCGACCATGCCCGAACCTTCGCACATGGCCGGAGTAATGCCTATCAGACGCGAATCTTGTTCCGCCATGTCACATAACCATTCGCCAAAAACCTGGGTGTAGCTGGGCTTGTAGGTCTGGTTGGCGGCGGGTTTGGCGACGATGCCCAGTGCCGGATCAAATTTTCCCACGCCGTGATAGAGCAAACAATCTTCTTCGGCACGCGCATAGCCTTTGCCTTTTTGCGTGACCACATGCAGAAACTGCGGCCCTTCGAGTTGGCGGATGTTGGCGAGGGTGGTGGTGAGTGTGTCGAGGTCGTGGCCGTCTATCGGGCCGATATAGTTAAATCCGAATTCTTCGAACAATGTACCGGGTATGACCATGCCCTTGACGTGCTCCTCGGCGCGCTTGGCAAATTCCAGCACCGGTGGCATACCCTTCAACATCTTCTCGCTGCCGCGTCGCACGGCCGCATAAAAACGTCCCGACATCAGCTTGGCCAGGTAGTTGTTGAGTGCGCCGACCGGCGACGAGATGGACATGTCGTTATCGTTCAGCACCACCAGCAAATTAGCATTCATCGCGCCAGCGTTGTTGAGCGCTTCGAATGCCATGCCGCCGCTTAACGCGCCATCGCCTATGATGGCTACCGCGCGTCTATCACTGCCTTCAATTTTAGCCGCCACCGCCATGCCCAGTGCCGCTGAAATAGAGGTACTGGAATGGGCAGTGCCAAAAGCATCGTAGGGACTTTCATCGCGTCTGGGGAAACCTGAAAGGCCGCCCGCCATGCGCAGTGTGTTCATGGCATCTCTACGCCCGGTGAGTATTTTGTGGGTGTAGGTCTGATGACCCACGTCCCACACCAGCTTATCGTGCGGCGTGTCGAACACATAGTGCAGCGCCAGCGTGAGTTCTACCGTGCCCAGATTAGAGGATAAATGCCCGCCAGTCTGGCTGACTGATTCAATTAAAAATTGGCGAATCTCGTCCGCCAATTGTGGCAACAGCTTGAGCTCAAGCTGGCGCAAGTCGTCCGGGGAGTTGATGTTATTCAGCAGTGCGGTCATTAGGGCATCTCTAAAAATCCAGATTTCAACTTAACTGCTACATTACAAAAAAATTTCTTGTCTATGGATGCGCCGAATAAGTCCAAATTCGTCGCTCCCGTCACCCTCGCAAAGGCGAGATCCAGGTTAAATCAACAAGTTGGATGTCCGCCTGCGCGGGCATGACGATTTGATCGGTGTTCCCCTATATGACATTTTTGCTTGAGCCGCGCGCGGTACGCGCATCTGGCCTGCACCGAGTTGTTGGGTTTCTTGTATATTTACATTGATAGATTGCTGTGTCGATTGTTTCTTTTCTGGGGGGGTGTATTGCACAGATATTCCAACTGAAATTAGTGCATTTCTAACGGCAATAATGTTGCTCTCACGCTGAGCACGCAAGCTAATCACCGACTTTACTTCCTTTGAATTTTTATCAATTATTTTTACTGTATCCCCATATGAATCTGTTTCAAAAATAAGTGTGGCTGGCGTTTCTTCATAAGACCAAAAGCTTTCTATCCTTCTGGAATTTTTTGCCGTTGCAGCCGCATCAAGATTTTGCCCTTTAACTGCGGATGTGGAAAGCGAGGTTGATTTTTCCTTGTAATGCGGGGCAGGAGGCCGCACTACATACATTCCAAGCCTAATAAGAATCTCCTCTACCTCAATTGCGAAGTTACCCTCGCCATATGTATCAGCTACCGGAATAACTGTAATCACCGGGCTTGATTGAGCTTTTGTGCTGCTCAAGGTTTTCTTATTTTTATTCTGGCCCTGTTCTTGCGTTACGGCCTGAATTCTAGGACTTATCTGGAACCCAATTGCTGCTAGCATTCCGCTTACTGGGTTATCAGCCTCCGGCTTTCCGAATGGAGAAAACTGGAATACGGATAAAACCTGATTGCTTTCCACATCAATTATTTCTATTTTGTTTGTCCACGCATAAGTATTGATTCTATATTTTGCATTTGTCTCAGCCATTTCAAGATATGAATCGGTAATTCTATTCTCATCATTCATGATGGCTATCCCACTTAATTCTTCTGACTCAACTCCCGCCGCCTTTGCTTCTGATCCCGCCATTTCTATACGAACCACCCTAAATTCCGGCCTCCGTACCACCCGCATTCCGCTACCCAAAACGTACTTTTCAACAGAGGCAGCAAAATCATTTTGAAACCCTGACTGATTAGCTGGAGTCACAACAAATATTTGCTCACCAATATTGTCCGGTTTAACGGCATCAAATCCAAGGGAGCCACATCCAGACAACATTACTAGGCTCATCATCACCCACATAGATTTCATTCAATGCCTCCTGTATTGATATTTAAGAGATCCACCTCATATTCGGCGCGGCAACACGAAATTTTAGTTCCGGCATAACCCTTTGGTTATGCCGGAACTAAAATTTCTTCCATGCCTTGCATTTGGGCGAACTCTGGATTTTTAGAGATGCCCATTAGTATTTTCTGAGCACGACAAAATCTGCCAGTTCACGCAGACGACGGGCATTGTCACCAAATTCCACCAGTGCGTTTATTGCCTCGCTGTGTAATTCTGTCGCCAGTTTTTTTGCTGCCTGTACACCGAGCAAGGTGACATAAGTGGGTTTGTCTTGCAAGGCATCCTTGCCCGCTGTTTTGCCCAAGGTGGCGGTGTCTGCCTCGCTATCGAGCACATCATCTACCACTTGAAAAACCAGTCCCACGCATTTGCCAAAATAATCCAACTGCTTTTGCTGCGACTCGGTGAGCGCAGTGCCGCACTGTGCGCCCAACAATATGGCGGCTCGGATCAGAGCGCCCGTCTTGTGGATGTGCATGAACTCCAGTTCCGGCACGCTGAGTTGCTTGCCCACGCTGTCCAAGTCTATCGCCTGCCCACCCGCCATGCCGCGTGAACCAGAAGAAAATGCGAGTATTTTTAACATCTGCAATTGACGCAGCGGGTCATCGTTGAGCGGATGTTCGGCCAGCAGTTGGAATGCCAGGCTTTGCAGACTGTCGCCGACCAACAAGGCAGTGGCTTCATCATATGCCACATGACAAGTCGGTTTGCCGCGACGCAATGCATCATTGTCCATGCAGGGTAGGTCATCATGCACCAGCGAATAAGCGTGGATCAACTCGACTGCGGCGGCAACAATAGTGACGCGCGCACTGTCTGCGCCGACCAGTTCACCTGCGGCAAAGGCGAGCAGCGGACGCACTCGCTTACCACCATCCAGCACGCTATAACGCATGGCTTGGTGCAGGCGTTGTGGGGCGATTTCTGGTGACGGTAACAGGCGTCGCAGGCTATCTTCAAAACGACTGTGATGCGCACTTGACCAGACTTGAAAGTCAGACATCGCTATGCTTTGTTGAATCACTTGTGCCGATGGGAGTTAAACCAGCAGAGGTGAATTTTTTCAGCGTACCTTCTTCCAGAATACGCACATGCTGTTGTGCGTCATCTAGGCGAACTCGACAAAGCTGTAGCAATTCTGCACCACGTTGATAAGCGGCTAAGGAATCTTCCAACGATAGTTTGCCAGCTTCCATATCGGCCACTACTCGTTCTAGTTCAGCTAACGCACTCTCGAAACTTAACACCTTGTGCGATTTCCCCGCCATTTTATTTCACTATTATTGGGCAGTTTTGGGTTGGGCACTTGGGGATTGCGCGCTTGGGGATTCAACATTTTTGGCGCACCTGAAACCCAAATCTATCCCGGTTGAATTGGGAGGATAGTGCATGCGCCGGGCGTTACGGAACACTATGCTCATGGAGTCATAATGGCCGGAACTAGCCATTCCGCCGCGTATCACGCGCTGCACTCTGCCGTAGTTACTGTTTGCTTCTGCTGGAAGTGCATCAGGATAGGCTTGATACCAATCCCTGACCCATTCCGCAACATTAGATGCCATGTCGTAAACACCATAGTCCGATTTGTCGCCAGGGAAGGAGCCTACTGGAGAGTAAGGGATGTCAGAATCGTTAGACATAGTATTAACTTTTTTTGGATCCCAAGTGTTTCCCCATGGGTATTCAAATCCTTGTGGGCCGCGCGCTGCTTTTTCCCATTCGGCTTCAGTTGGTAATCGTTTGCCAGCCCAGTAACAATAATCATAAGCGTCGGACCAAGTAACCATGGTAACTGGAAAATTGTCACGCGCAGCATTTGCTTTTTCCATTTCAACGAGTAGTGCCTCTCGCCCCATGGTGCTTACATCCATATCAAGACGTATATTGTTGGTGGCAAGCTGATGCAATGTGTCCAGCGACAAAGTGTTCAAAATTTCACTAGTGGCATCATAGCCATTCTCACGCCATGTAATCGGCACGGCATGTTTGGTTTCTGTCGTGTACTTTCGGTATTGGGCATTCGTGACTTCGTATTGATCTATACGGAAAGCAGGCAAGGTAAGTTTATGTGCCGGACGTTCATCAACATACAACTGCTCATTAAACCCGTATGGATTAAGGGCGTTGGCATCTCGGAACATGCTGACATTGCCTTCTTTTTTGTTGCTCCCCATGGTGAATTCGCCTGCCGGAATCAATACCATGCCGTCGCCGTCCGGTTTGATCTCGCTGGTGTTAATTCCGCTGGAGTTAATTGAGCTAGCGCAAGCAGTTAGCAACAAGCAGGCAATTCCACTACATAAAAATTTAATTCTCATCTTTAGCGCACCTGAAACCCATACTGGAGTTTTTTACGTTCGGTTTAAAATAACTACGATTAAATACTGGCGCTGAAACGCCGCATTGATAATAAGAGCAATCCCACCACGATCCGCCTTTTAGTGTCTTGTATAGCTCACCATAATTTTCGCTGGGCCAAGTATTGCCAGGGTATTGTGTGTACCATGAGTCGGTCCATTCCCATACATTGCCAGACATATCGTACAAACCATATGGGCTTTTCCCTGCCTCTAAAGAACCGACCGGCATGGTGTCACCTTCGATATTGAGTGATTTCCAACGCACGGGCGAATTCACTTTAGTCACATCAAATTCATCACCCCAGGGATAATCCCTGCCATCTGTGCCACGCGCTGCTTTTTCCCATTCAATATCAGTTGGCAGACGCTTTCCAGCCCACTCGCAATAAGCATGGGCATCATTCCAGCTGACCTGCACCACTGGATGATCTACCTTTCCTTCCGGGTAGGTGCGGTTGCGAAAATGAGTGGGTGATTTGCGGTTGGTAGCATCTATAAATTGTTTATATTGCAAATTAGTTACTTCATATTTGTCAATTTGGAATGCTTTGACATCTACAATGTATTGGGGGCCTTCATCAGGCAAACGGTAGTTAGAGCCACGCTTATACTCGCCAGCTGCTATGGGTATCATTATATTGGGCTCTTTGCCTATGCGCGTTTCCGGGTAGTACATGGGGACGCTCATGCCTGCTGTTGCTTCCGGCGGAGGTGCTATTTTTATTTTGTCCGCATAGACATCAGAAAATTTCTTATCCGCAACACGCATAGGCGTTGCTTCATCATCATCGCTTGAATGGCAACTATCACAGTCGCTGGCCATGCTGGATTTAAAAATATTGACTTTGTTTTTTTCGTGGCAAGACTCGCACGATTCCGAAGCCTGTACCGCATGTTGATAGGGCGTAAGCTTGGTTTCTGATTCGGTTGCTAGGCTCGATCCAGCTGTTGTGCTTATTCCCAGAGTTGCAAAAATAATAAGGCTAAATTTAAAAGAAAGCATGATATACGGTGGTTAATTAAATAATGTTAAATGTAGCAATATTTGCCGTGTATGAAAATTCTCTTCAAGTTACAGCAAGACCAAGCGTGAGTTACCGGAGGTGAGCCAAGCCACCTAGACTACCCAGCCACATACCCCCATCTGGCGTTGTTGCCATAGAGAAAACGGCGTTATCAAACAAACCATCGGCAGTCGTCATTACTTCATATTTCCCATTTTTCCAGAGCGCCAATCCTTTATTTGTCCCTATCCATAATTGTCCCGTTGTGTCCAAGTGCAGCATGAAAATATGATTACCTGGCAACCCCTCGACTGTCGTATAACTTGTCCATTTTTCGCCATCAAAGCGTGACAGGCCGCCGCCCCAAGTGCCCGCCCAGACATGGCCTTTACGGTCAACCTCAAGGGCAATAACATAATTAGGGTTGTAAGCTATGTCAACATTTTGCAGACCCATGTCAATTTTCTGTTTAGCATGGTGATCCGAAGCTGTCCCCATATCTTCTTTGAAGTCGATGGCTGCCTTAACTTTTTCATACGGCGCACCCAGACCTCTATCGTGATTCCAGTTGTCCCATTTGCCACCTACAAAGCGTGCTAAGCCGCCTTCAGTTGCCAGCCACAATTCACCATTCTTTCCTTCGGCCAAACCATACACCCAATCATTGGGTAAGCCGCCTTTAGTGTTTTCAACCGTAAATAAATCCCATTTGCTGGGATCATCTAAATGGCCGCCACGCACCCGGTTGACACCCGACCAAGTGGCGATCCAAATATCGCCATTTTCTACCTCTATGGCATCGTAGATAAATGCGTCGCCGAGACCATCCGGAATATTGTAATTCTTCCAAGTAAGGTTGGTTTCATCGAGCACTGACAAACCGCCGCCGTATGTACCTGCAGTTAGCCGCCCCTTCAGTCTTCCTAAGTAGAATACGCCACTGGATAACAGGCCGCTGGCATTATCAAAGCGCTTAAAGGTATCGTTACTGGTGTCGTAACGTACAACCCCGCCGGTGGTGCCTATCCAAGTTATTTTTCCGTCAAGAAAGATGACCTTCACGTTTTTGTCGCCGACGCGGAAGTGTGTAAATTTTCGTGCTTTATCTGCCTTTTCAGCCCCGGCAATGGTCGCCTCCGCAGCCAGTAATGATTGGCTTGGAATGATGAATAGAGCAGTCAGCGCCATCGAAATTGCCGTTATGGCCAAATGTTTTTTATAGGTTCTCATGTTTTTTCCTACTTGCTTAGTTGTACTGCACCTCGAAAAATATTATTTATCCAAGCCTACTCTTACTACTCCACGTCTAGTGCCAGCCCATACATCTCCATTGTCAGCTGTAGCCAAAGCATAGACATCTTTGCTTAACAAGCCATCCCCGGCATTCAAGCTGAGCCATGATTTTCCGTCATAGCGTGATAACCCATTGTTGGTGCCGAACCAAAGCACTCCCTTAGAGTCTTTGGCAATGGCATAGACTATATTGCCAGCAAGTCCATCCTTGATCGTGAAATTAGTCCAAGTTTTACCATCAAATCTAGTTGCGCCCCCACCCCAAGTGCCCGCCCAGACCATTCCATCCGGTGCGGCAAGCAGGGAAAACACATAGCTGGGGTTGTAGCTCGATTCACTCCCCATTTGCACCGCAAGATCATGGCGTGAGCGTGTACCCAAACCGGTGTTCGGACTTGCTGCCAAGCCATTGATGTTGGCTGCGCCCAAACCGTCATTGTGCGTCCAGGACTTCCAGTTTTTTCCGTCAAACATGGATACACCACCTTCCGTGCCAAACCACACGCGCCCTTGAGTATCCACATCAATGCCGTACACCCACTCATTCACCAACTCCTTGAGATAAGTTGTGAATTTCTCCGTCTTGGGGTCGAAGTAATTGGCGCCGGCCCACGTACCTATCCACAGCCCACCTTTCTGGTCATTGGAGAAAGCATAAACCCAGTAGTCGGCGAGACCATGCATAGGGAAAAAAGTTTTCCACTTGCCGTCTTTGTAACGTGAAGCGCCGCCAGCATTTGTACCAAACCATGTATAACCATCATTATCAATATTGACAGCAAATACATATTCATTTGCCAGCCCCTGCTCCCTGGTAAAAGTGTTGCGCGGTGTGCTGGTTTTAATATCTATTTCGTGCACACCAACGGATGTGCCGACCCAAAGGGTGTTGCTCGACTTATTCACTCGTAATGCACGTACCACCACATTTTCGCCAACTTCAAATGTTTCCAGTGTGCGCAGCTTGCTCACCGGTGTCAGAGTATCTGCTGCGCTTGCAGAAAATGCAAAGACGGTCAACACGGCCGCCGTGACGATTTTGATAGAATCCGTCATCGTTATAGCTCTCATAAAATCACCTTGTAAATTAATCTCAATATTAAAGATATAAAAAATATCAACTTTATTGCTTATTTTGCTGATTGTTTTTCTTCTTCTTTTTTTCCTCAGGATCGCCTTTTAGAAATCTAAATAGCGCTGATTTTTTCTTTTCTTTGACAACTATGCCACGCATTTTATTCGTTATGGCAAGGATCACATCAGCCTGTTTTGTATCCGCAGTTATTCCGAATTTACCTGTCCTGTAAGCAACTTCTAGCGCATCAAAAGCACGGAGGTGACCATGACCTGCGGCTCGCCTTATTGCTGCAAGGGCTTGAGGGCTCTGCCGGTCAGTTAAATCCAGCCCCGCTTGACCTTTTAAGTAGGCCTCTGCCAATCTAAAAGAGGCATCTTGATGACCCTGCTCTGCAGCCTGTTCGAACAGGAAGCGCGCTACTCCAAAGTCTCGCTTTACCCCTTCGCCTTCTTCATACATCGTACCTAGGCCATATTGCCCAACCGGGTCGCCTTTAATTGACATGCGGTAATATTTCAATGCTTCGTCAGTAAGCTGCCCTAATTTGAGGTAATCTGCATAGCGTGCCTGCGCCAGCTTATGGCCTGCATCTGCTGCGCGTTTGAAGAGGCTAACGGCGTTAATTGAATCGCGTGTTTCGACAGCTTTGATAGCAGCTTGATAATCTTCTTCCGGAGTTGGCACAGCTTTAATGTCGTTGACCGGTAATTTCTGCGCCTGTTCAGTAATTTCATCTGGCGCTGGGGTGCTGGTCTCGGCTTGAGCCGACTCAGAGGCTTCCGTTTGTATTGGCTCAGTGGGCTCAGCTTGCGCTGTGATCACTAATATTCCCCAGCATAGAAGCGTCCCTATCCACTGCCGCTCTTTACTTCTGCTCAGCATTTACTTTTCTCCATTTTTCCATATATCAACACAATCATGATGTGAATTTTTAAGGCACATCCAAAATCTGTTAAGTAATAATGCCTTGCGAAAACTTAAACCTTAATTCAGAGTGAGCATAGACAATTATTGTGTCGAATGAACGTTGCAACTATTTCGAGCGCGAGATTATATAGCAAAATTGAAATTGACTGAGGCCAGTGGCTTCGTCTGATTTATTTCAATTTATTTACAGTGTATTAGCTTGAATCATTGGTAAGCTATTCACCGTTTATTCACGGCACATGTGCAAAATTGGGGATGTTGGCTTCCAAATATACACCCATCCATATTTTTCTTGACATTTAAATGAGAACGGTTATCATTCGCATCATTCTCATGTGAGAATAATTCTTGATAACTTTGAGCAAAGGAAAAAATCATGATGCGTAATTCGATAATAATGATGGCCATTACCTGTGCATTTGGATCGCAACAAGCGATGGCAGCACAGCCGACCCTGGAAGAAAAGCTAGAGATCATGCAGCAGGAAATTGAGACGTTAAAAGCGCAAACGACAAAAAAATCCGGGTCAGGGCACGGTGCAGCTAGCACGGGTAATACCACCATAGGCGGCTACGGCGAAGTGGTTTATAACAATTACAAGTACAAGAAAGATGAAGCTGACTTGAAGCGTTTCGTTTTATTTTTTGGGCATAAGTTTAGTGATCGGGTGCAGTTGGTGTCAGAGCTCGAAGTAGAACATGCCAAAGCGGACAAGGATGGTGGTGAAGTGGCAATGGAGCAGGCCTATATTCAGTATGGGGTGAGCGACAGAATCAATACCCGGGCAGGGTTGATGCTGATGCCGCTTGGGATAACCAACGAAACGCATGAACCGACCACTTTTTATGGCGTGGAGCGCAGCGAGGTAGAAAGCCGCATTATTCCCAGTACCTGGCGCGAGCTGGGGGTCGCGCTGCAAGGCGAGGCTATCGCGGGTCTGGAGTATAACGTCGGGATTTCAACCACTCCAGATGCCAGCAAATATAAAGATGCCAGCAAAGGATTCAGGGATCTTCGCACTAGCGGCAGACAAGTTGCCGCCAACGATTTGGGCTTGTTCGCCGCCATGAATTATCGCGCTGTTCCCGGGCTGCTATTGGGAGCATCCATATTTTCTGGCAACACTGCGCAGGATGGTATCGGCGCAACGCCCAAAGCAGCACTGGTTGGCGTAGATGCCAAGTTGACCTTGTGGGATGTGCATGCCAAATATACGCTGGGTGGGCTTGATTTGCAGGCGTTGTACGCCAAGGGAAAACTTGGTGACACGGCCCAGATCAATGCTGCTGCGACACTCACAGCAGGTTCAAACAAGGCTGCACCCGAATCCTTTTATGGCTGGTATGGCCAGGCAGGCTACCGTGTATGGCAGGACGGCGATATGGACGCGACACCGTTTGTGCGCCATGAGCGGTACAACACGCAAGAGACAGTGGCAGCAGGCTATACCACCGATCCACTGAACGATGAAACGGTCACCACAGTGGGGGTGAATTTCAAGCTGCACCCGCAGGTGGTATTGAAAGCGGATCACCAGAATTTCAAGGCGGATAATGTTAAAGACCGCTTTAACCTAGGCGTGGGTTATATGTTCTAAATTGGCAAGGGGCAACATTGTTTGCCCCTTGTGTTATTGGCGATAGGTGCGAAGCATGAATTTATCCAACTTAATACTGAAATTTATTGTGCTGTTTGTAGCATGTTCACTGACTTGGTCGGCGCATGCTATGGAGCAGGTTTATCAGTCAACTGAGGATTTTATTGCTGAAATATTTATAGTCAGTCCGCCCGCTAAATTAATTTGGCTGACCAAGGATGTTCAGACAGCTGTGGCCGGAATTCTGGGTCATGCCCCGCGCCAGTTGCGTCAGCGTTATTGGGGCGATGAGGTGCGCACACTCTGGATATTGGAGGAGATCGGTAAGGAGGAGTTGATTACCGCAGGGTTTGTAGTGCAGGAAGGCCGCCTTGTGCAGGCGAAAATACTGGCCTATCGTGAAAGCCGGGGTATGGAGGTGCGTTACCCAGCTTTTCTAAAGCAGTTTAAAGGCGCGGTGCTGAGTAGCGACAACCATCTGGATCGGACGATAGATGGCATTTCTGGCGCGACTCTTTCGGTTAATGCCATGCAGCGCATGGCGCGTACAGCCTTGTATTTTGACCAACTGAGCCGCATCAAATGAGCCACAAAAATCATTACACGCACATTGTTCGACGCTGGCATGGACATGTTGGTGTTGTCGCCACTCTGTTTTTGGTATTCCTCGTGCTCACTGGAATTATTTTAAATCACGAGG
This sequence comes from Gallionellaceae bacterium, assembly GCA_043755195.1. Taxonomy (GTDB): domain Bacteria; phylum Pseudomonadota; class Gammaproteobacteria; order Burkholderiales; family Gallionellaceae; genus Nitrotoga. The sequence goes on along the minus strand of JAYUTK010000029.1, from coordinate 74,274 downwards.
AAGTATTTAAATTGGGCAAGCGTGAAATCAGCACTGCATGGTTGATGCGCTGGTATGGGATCCCTCCAGCCGAGCCTAAGTTGGGGTACTTGTTGGGAGAGCGCTATTTTTCTTGGGAAGGTGAAAAATGGGCGTTGGGCGACAAGCTATTGGCTGGCAGTGCGGAAAAACCCATTGGGGCAGTCGAGGCGGGAGGGGTGAATTACATAGCCACTTCATCTACCTTGTATTTATATCAGGCCGATGGGCAACTGCTGGACAAGCTGGAGAAACAATCGCTGCCAGCCTATCCCATTTTGTCTCTCGGAAAAATGGGCGACAGCGTGGTATTGAAAACAACTTCTGCAACACTAGCCAGCACCGACGGTTTGATTTGGCAAAAAATTGGCTCTGCCAGTCTGGCATGGTCATCCCCGCAAATCTTACCAGATGATGTTAGGCATCAAATGACGGCCAAGCTTGCACCCGGTTTGTCGCTACAACGTATATTGTTGGATGCCCATAGTGGTCGCATATTCGGACGCTATGGGACTTGGGTCGTGGATATTGCAGCGATTGCGCTGCTTATATTAGGGTTGAGCGGAGTGTGGATTTATTGGCGTTCGGGTAAATCGAGGCGTAAGCAGCATTGAGCGTGCATCTACAACCTACATGCCCGGCCCCAAAAAAAACGACCCCCAAAGGGGGTCGGTAAAGCAGATGAAAAAGTAATAAGCGGGTTGATCGTTTTGCCCTAATAAATTATGGGAACATCACATGATCAACTGGAGAGACCCTGACCAAGTCGCAAGTGTCACCACATTTTTGCTGAACTAATGCGCGGACATCGCGAATTTGCTGATACGGAACATTAACGATCATCAATATTTCGCCATGCAATATTCTATCTTCATAACGCTTTAGGCTCGAGTTTGGAATCGCACTGGCAATCATGCCGGTCCACCATGCACCGAAAGCTGCGCCTACCAAGGCAATGGCAAGGATGGCCAGCACTTGCACCGGCGGCCCTGAATCTGAGGGGATGGAAATGATAGAGGGGAAGGCTACAACGAGTGCGCCACCAAGCACACCACTGACCCCGCCTATCATTGCGCCGACACCGATACCATGCAGGCTATCCGTTTTTTCAATAACACTGGCCTCTGGCAAATTCTCAAGCGATATGTCGGGTCTAGCAAGAAAGTGTACGCGTTGTTCTTCTATGCGCGCAAGTAGCAATTGATCCATCATCTGATGCGCGGTTTTGACATCTGGTAGCATGAAATACAGTTTGCGTCTCATATTATTCTCCTAATTCATAGGCGGTTGACCCCTTGGATATAATAGTTCGGAAACCTTCAAGCCCCTTACGCCAATTCGCAATTTAGAAAAATTGTTGTGTTGTTGGCTTCGTCTTCGACACCTAGCCGTACTACGAGTTCTATTTTCGTTACCTCATTTGTTAATGCAAATGAAATGATGCTTGAACCGTATTTGCTGGTGTTTGGGGGAGGCCATTCTCACCCAATAGTAAAGTTTGTCAAGGTATGATTGGCGGGCGGTTGCTGTCAAAAATCGTGCCTGATTTTGCGGCGGGTATAGCAAAGGGCACTATCGTCCAATGCCGTGATATTCAATGCCTTGAGCAGTTACATTGGTAGGCTCAAATAAGTTGCGCCCATCGAATATGACAGGCTGTTTGAGGCGTATTTTCATGGCCTCAAAATCCGGGCTTTTGAAGGCTTTCCACTCGGTTACAATTATCAGCGCGTCTGCCCCGTGTAGCGCATCCAGCGGGGTGTCCGAGTAGCGCAAATCATGGCGGTCGCCAAAGATGCGCAAGGTTTCTTTCATCGCGACCGGATCGTGTGCGGTAATGCTGGCACCTCTTTTCCACAATCCTTGCATCAGCACACGGCTGGGCGCATCGCGCATATCGTCAGTGCCGGGCTTGAAGGCCAAGCCCCACAGCGCGAAACATTTATCCTTGAGATCCTCGCCGAAACGCGCAATAATTTTCTGCAGCAGCACACTTTTTTGCGCCTGATTCACCTCTTCCACTGCGTGCAAAATTTTCATGGGCATGCCAAATTCTTCGCCAGTTCGTTGCAAGGCGCGAATGTCTTTGGGGAAGCAAGAGCCGCCATAACCGCAGCCAGCATAGAGAAAATGGTAGCCGATACGATGGTCAGAGCCAATTCCTTTGCGTACATGTTCAATGTCCGCCCCCACTTTTTCTGCAAGGTTAGCGAGCTCATTCATAAAAGAAATGCGTGTTGCGAGCATGGCGTTAGCAGCGTATTTGGTCAGCTCTGCTGACTGAACGTCCATCACCATCAGCCGCTCGTGGTTGCGTTGGAAGGGTGCATATATTTCACGCATGATGTGTATGGCGCGCTCGTCCTCTGCGCCTACTATGATGCGATCCGGGCGCATAAAATCTTCAACTGCCGCGCCTTCCTTCAGAAATTCTGGATTGGAAACGACGCTAAATTCGATGGCCTCTCCGCGACGATCAAGCTCTGTTTGCACGGCCTGCCTAACCTTGTTGGCGGTGCCAACGGGTACAGTAGATTTATTCACAATGACAGTGTATTCAGTCATTGCAGCACCGATGGCGCTTGCTGCTGCAATGACATATTGCAAATCTGCCGAGCCGTCATGATCCGACGGTGTACCTACGGCGATAATCTGTAACACGCCATGCGCCACGCTCTCTTCGACATCTGCCGTGAAGCGCAGACGCTTTGCCACCACATTGCGCTGAATAATTTCTTCCAGGCCGGGTTCGTAGATAGGCATACCGCCATTTTGCAGGATGGTAATCCTGGATTTGTTTACGTCCAAGCACAACACATTATTGCCCATCTCGGCCAAGCAAGCGCCCGACACCAAGCCGACATAGCCGGAACCTATTACCGTGATTTTCATGTTGCACTAGCTCCCATATTTAACGCCCAGTTTGTGCGTAAGCGAAGCGCGCATTATGCCGCAGAATGATGTTCTGCACCCGTAGCAGTTCTTACGGCGCCTAGAACTTGCTGCGTCAGATCATTGCTCAAGCAATCAAATTCAATATTGTCAGACATGCCGCGCAGCCAGGTTAGTTGACGTTTGGCCAATTGACGGGTGGCAGCGACACCTTGCTCCAGCAACTGATTTTCATTGATTTCGCCCGCGAGAAATTGCCAAGATTGACGATAGCCAACGCAGCGCATAGCGGGCAAATCACGATGCAAGGAAAAATTTTTCTGAAGTTGGCGCAGCTCATCCAGCAGACCGAGCTTAAGCATGGTGGCAAAGCGCAGAGCAATACGCTCGTGCAGAACGCTGCGCTCTGCTGGAACAAGTGCAATGGGTATGACGCGGCAGGGCAAGGGTTGTTTGTTCGGTTGTCCGATCAGCGAGGACATGGGAGTGTCTGTCAGCAAGTATATTTCTAGCGCGCGCTGAATGCGTTGTGAGTCGGTGGGCTTGAGCCGTTCGGCAGTGATCGGGTCTATCAGTGCCAGTTCTGCATGTAGTGCGGGCCATCCCAATCGTGCAGCTTTTTCATCCAGATCACAGCGCACGGCGGGGTCGCCTTGCGGCAGCTCGCTGATGCCAAATCGCAGCGCATGAAAATATAACATTGTGCCGCCCACCAACAACGGAATGTTGCCACGTTTGATAATGTCATCAATCAAGCGTGTCGCGTCATGGCGAAAGGCGGCGGCGGAATAGCTGTCGGTCGGGTTTAGGATGTTGATGAGGTGGTGTGGCGCACGGGCAAGTACTTCGGCTTCTGGCTTGGCCGTGCCTATATCCATGCCGCGATAAACCAACGCCGAATCCACGCTGATAATTTCTACTGGCAACTGCTGCGCCAGCTCCACCGCGACTTGCGTCTTGCCGCTAGCGGTAGGGCCCATTAGAAAAATGGCGGGCGGCAACGAACTCATTTTCCACGCATGAACAGGGCATCCAGCTCTTTGATGGTCATTTGAAACCAAGTCGGACGACCGTGATTGCATTGGCCTGAGCGTTCGGTGCGTTCCATTTCGCGCAGGATGCAGTTCATTTCGGTGATGGTCAGACTTTGATTGGCGCGTACAGCGGAATGGCAGGCCAGCGTAGATAGCAGCTCATTGCGCCGTTCGGTCAGCGTGCGCGTGGCGCCATACTCGCGCAGTTCCTGCAACACATCGCGTGCGGCGGCTTCGGCATGTGCTTGTTTGAGCATGGCTGGCATGGCGCGCACAGCAAGGGTGGTGGGAGACAGCGGCATAATGTCGAATCCCAGTTGCATGATGGCAGTGCGTTCTTCTTCCGCAGTGGCAATATCCAGCGCTTCAGCGGCAAAGCTCACCGGGATGAGCAGCGGTTGTGTGGCTATTTGTTGGGTATCGAGTGATGTCTTGAGTTTTTCATACACGATGCGTTCGTGTGCGGCATGAGTATCTACCACGACCAGACCATTTTGGTTCTGCGCCAGGATGTAGATTCCGGCCAGCTGTGCCAGGGCAAAGCCGAGCGGCGGAATACCACTTTCTTCCTCGTTGAGGATACTCCCCTCTTCCTTGGAGGGGGGTGGGCGAGCGGTATCGCGTGTGCCAAACAGTGCGTCGTAAAATGCGAGCGGTTGTTCAGCGGTATGCAAGTGCATTGCTTGCTGCATCGGTACAAATTGTTTCAAAAAAGATTGGGCCGGGAAAGATTGGGCCGAGAAAGATTGATGCGGCAAGCTGGGCGCACTTTCCGACGTGCTGGCCGGTTTACCCAGCGCCTGATGTAGAGCGCGGAAAACAAATTGATGAATACCCTGACTCTCGCGGAAGCGCACCTCGCTTTTAGACGGATGCACATTCACATCCACTTGCTCCGGCGGCAACTCAAGAAATAGCACGAAGGCCGGATGGCGCTGGTGGTGCAGAATATCCTGATACGCCTGGCGGATGGCATGTGCCACGACTTTGTCACGAATAAAACGCCCATTCACAAAAAAATATTGTGCCTCGCGCGTGGCTTTTGAGTACGCGGGTAACGAGGCCATACCGTATAAATTCAGCCCTGCTGCCTGATGATCTACGGGCACTGCACTTTGTGCGAAATCGTTCCCTAGCAATGCGGCGATTCGTTGAAACATACCCTCTCTCTCTGAGGGGGGGGCGGGTAGTTGCCATACTGTGCGATTATTATGCTGCAGGCTGAAAGCGACTTCCGGACGCGACAGCGCAATACGCTTAAATGTTTCTTCGCAATAAGCAAATTCCGTTGCTTCGGATTTTAAGAATTTCCGCCGCGCAGGAATGTTGAAATATAGCTCGCGCAACTCTACGCTGGTACCTTGCGCGTGCGACGTAGGAATCGCATCGTGCATGACCCCATCGCTTGCTTGTATCTGCCAAGCATGAGCAGCACCGACATGACGACTGCTCAGTTTCACTTGTGCCACTGCCGCCATGCTGGCCAGCGCTTCGCCCCGAAAACCCATACTGGCAACGCAGCGCAAATCGTCCAATGAAAAAATCTTGCTGGTCGCGTGGCGCATCAATGCACTCGGCAATTCCTCAGACGCAATGCCACAACCATCATCCCGCACCCGCAACAACTTCACCCCACCGCCTTCAAGCTGCACGACTATCTCGGTCGCGCCTGCATCCAGGCTGTTTTCCATCAACTCCTTGAGCGCAGCCGCCGGCCGCTCGATGACCTCACCCGCAGCGATTTGGTTAATAAGCAGGTCGGGCAAGAGCCGAATGGAGGACATAAAAAATGAGGGAAATGAATTGAGCAGCATTATAGCGGAGGTGCGGGATGTGAAGTTAAGAGCGGGTCATATCTACTCTGCCAGTTATTGAAAAGCGCGCAAGCGTTAAAAGCTCGGTATAATCGCGCCCTCAAAAAATGGGAGTTGGTACTGCATGAATAGCTTAAGTTCATACCCCGGAAGTCGGCCAAATCCGACATTGACGCTCGGTTACGGACTGGGTTTGGAAAATCTTTATGCTGCAGATGGCTTGCGTGCGCTGGATGTTTTCTTTCTTGAATATCTGACCCAAGGTGAGCCGCAGCTCGCAGAAAAGCTGGCCCAGGCGCGGCTTGCTCCCGATGCCATTCCCATATTGCAAGAATCGCAACTCATCGTTGATCTTGCCCCGCATCTGGAAGAATTTCTCGGTAAATTATTCGGTATTCAGGCGGAGGTGCGCACCCTGGCTGAACGGCATAACGAACTCGCGCCCTTGTTTAGTTGCAAGCGCATTTTTGTGCAGCGCAAGGCTTTGCAAAAATATAAATTGGCCGAGGCTGAAAATTTTGAGGGAGCTTCCCTTGCCGCCGCTTTTCTGGCGCAGTGTGGTGATGGTGCGGCTGAGTTTAGCGAATTGGGTTTTGCTCGTCATGTCAATGCTTGGCTGGATGCTGAGGAAGAAAACGCGGCCAAGCTCGACACTGCCATGCGTTACGCGGCCTGGGCGGTGTTAACTCCCGCTGGAAAAAAGCAACATGGTCAGGGCGTGTTGTTTAAAACGCCAGCCAAGCTGGATTTTCAGAAACTCGTGCCTATCATTCCGGTGGAAAATATTTCCTATACCGCCCATCGTCTCGCTGATAGCCATTTGCGCGCGCGCGAAGGTTTTGCGTTGACCGACCAAGGCACGGATTTGGCCGGTGCTTTGGGCGAAGCAAACTATTGCATCTGGTGTCACGAGCAGGGCAGAGACTCTTGTTCGCACGGCTTGCGCGAGAAAAAAGAGGCGGACAGCACGATGCCGCCTCCGTTCAAGAAAAGCACATTCGGCGTTGCTCTGGCGGGTTGCCCGCTGGAAGAAAAAATTTCCGAATTTCACAAGGTCAAGGCCAGCGGATTTGCGCTGGGTGCGCTGGCGATTATTGTCGTGGACAATCCCATGGCTGCCGCTACCGGTCACCGCATTTGCAATGACTGCATGAAGTCCTGCATCTATCAGAAGCAGGAGCCGGTAAATATCCCCCAAGCCGAAACGCGCACCTTGAAAGATGTGTTGGCGCTGCCTTGGGGCTTTGAAATTTACAGCCTGCTCACGCGCTGGAATCCGCTCAATATTCGTCGCCCTTATCCCCGTGCCGCAACCGGCAAGCGTGTGTTGGTGGTGGGCATGGGGCCTGCGGGATATACCTTGGCGCATCACTTGATGAACGATGGCCATGTGGTGGCGGGTATAGATGGACTCAAGATAGAACCCTTGCCCGGTGAATTGTCTGGTGTGAATCAGGCGGGTGAGCGCGTGCCGTTTGCGCCGATATACGATGCCAGCGCCTTGAGTGAACCGCTGGATGACAGAGTCATGGCCGGTTTCGGCGGGGTGGCTGAATACGGCATTACCGTGCGCTGGGATAAAAATTTCCTGAAGATCATTCGCTTGTTGCTAGAGCGGCGCTCTCAATTCGCCTTGTTCGGCGGGGTGCGTTTTGGCGGTACGGTCACCACTGAAAGCGCGTTGGGCATGGGCTTCGATCACATTGCCTTGGCTGCGGGCGCAGGGCGACCGACGCTGCTCGATATACCCAATGGTATGGCCTGTGGTGTACGCACCGCATCGGATTTTTTGATGGCTTTGCAACTGACCGGTGCGGCCAAACCCGATTCCATCGCCAATATGCAAGTGCGTTTGCCGGTGGTGGTGATCGGCGGTGGGCTGACTGCGGTGGATACCGCGACCGAATCGTTGGCCTACTATCCGGTGCAAGTCGAAAAATTTCTGAACCGCTATGAAATGCTGAGCGCGGATAAGGGCGAGGCCGCGCTGCGCCACATGTGGTCGGCGACGGAAACGATTGTAGCCGACGAATTTTTGAGCCACGCGCGCGCTATACGCGCAGAGCGTACACAGGCGGCGAGCGAAAATCGCCCGCCCAATATTCTCAAGTTGATTAAATCTTGGGGCGGCGTGACGCTGGCTTATCGCAAGCGGCTGATTGATAGCCCGTCCTACACTCTCAACCATGAAGAAGTGGAAAAGGCATTGGAAGAAGGCATACATTTTGCCGAGGGGCTATCTCCACTGCGCGTCGAGGTGGATGCGAATGGTGATGGCTCTGGCGATGGTAATGCCTGCGCCATGGTGTTGATGAACCAGGTGCTGGATGCCGACGGCAAATGGCAGGAAACAGGCGAAGTTCGTCTGCCTGCGCGCACTATTTTGGTGGCCGCAGGTACGCAGCCGAACACAGTATTGGCGCGCGAATTTCCTGATGAATACACGCTCGATGGCCGCTATTTCCAGGCGTGCGATGAACAGGGAAACCCGGTCAAGCCGGAACGTGCTGCGGCCAAGCCCAATGAGGTGCGCGTGCTTTTGTCCAAGCATGACGATGGCCGTTACGTCAGTTTTTTTGGTGATCTGCACCCGTCTTTTTTTGGTAACGTGGTCAAGGCCATGGGCAGTGCCAAGCAGGGTTATCCGGTGGTGAGTCAGATGCTGGAGCGGATTGCCGCAGCGACAAAAATGGATGACCGCGAATTCATAGCGCGCATGAATTCAGATTTGCGCGCCACGGTACACAAGGTGGTGCGACTCACGCCTAACATTGTGGAGGTGATCGTCAAGGCACCCGCCGCTGCGCGCAACTTTAAGCCCGGTCAATTTTATCGGCTGCAAAATTATGAATCACTGGCGGTGCAAGTGGAAAACACCCGCCTCACGATGGAAGGGTTGGCGCTGACCGGTGCCTGGGTGGATGCCGAGCAAGGCTTGCTTTCTACCATCGTGCTGGAAATGGGTGGCTCGTCGCAATTGTGTCAAAAGCTCAAACCCGGCGAGCCGGTGGTGCTCATGGGACCGACGGGTGAGCCGACTGAAATTGCAGCGGGCGAGGTGGTAATGTTGGTCGGCGGCGGCTTGGGTAACGCCGTTTTGTTCTCTATTGGCAAAGCCTTCCGCAATGCCGGTTCCAAGGTGCTTTATTTTGCGGGCTACAAAAAACTGATAGATCGCTACAAAATAGAAGACATTGAAGCGGCGGCGGACACGGTGATTTGGTGTTGCGACGAAGCGCCGGGATTCACGCCGCGCCGCGCTCAGGATCGCAGCTTTACCGGCAACATTGTGCAGGCGATTAAAGCCTATGCTAGCGGTGAATTGGGCAAGCCGGAAATTGTTGTGAACGATGTTGATCGCATTATCGCCATCGGTTCGGATCGCATGATGGCAGCGGTTGCTGCTGCCCGGCACAATGAGTTGAAGGAATTTATGAAGCCTTGCCATCATGCTTTGGGCTCCATCAATTCGCCCATGCAGTGCATGATGAAGGAAATCTGCGGCCAGTGCATACAGCAGCACATTGACCCTGTGAGCGGGAAAAGCACTTATGTATTTTCCTGTTTCAATCAGGATCAGCAACTCGATCAGGTGGATTTTCCCGCTTTGAATTCACGCCTGAAACAAAATACCGTGCAGGAAAAACTCACGGCACAGTGGATAGATCGCTGTCTCGCCAAGGATAAAGTCGTATAATCGCAAAAATTATTGTGCCCGTTGCTGTTGGGTTATATTGAAATAAAGGGAGATTCCATGCGTATAGCTATTCCTGCGGAAACGCGCGCAGGTGAAACTCGTGTTGCGGCAACACCGGAGACCGTAAAAAAAATGTTGGCAGCAGGTCATGTCGTCATGGTGCAACAAGGTGCGGGGGCAGGTGCGAGCATTCCTGATGCAGATTATCAGGCAGCCGGAGCGAGCCTGGTCAGCGCAGCCGATTTGTACGCGCAGGCTGAGATCATACTCAAAGTCAGAGCGCCGACACCAGAAGAGCTGGCCAAACTTACTGCGAATAAAGTGTTGATCGGATTGTTGTCACCTTATCAGGCTGATCTGGTTGCAGCCTACGCCAAACAAGGCATCACTGCCTTTGCCATGGAAAAGCTGCCGCGCACTTCACGCGCGCAAGCGATGGACGTGTTGTCCTCGCAGGCCAATATTGCCGGCTACAAAGCGGTGCTGGTGGCAGCTAATTTATACAAGCGCTTCATGCCGATGTTGATGACTGCAGCGGGCACAGTGAAAGCCGCGCGCGTGGTGATTCTGGGCGTGGGCGTGGCAGGTTTGCAGGCGATAGCGACCGCCAAGCGCATGGGTGCGGTGATCGAAGCCTCTGACGTACGCCCGGCAGTCAAAGAACAAGTGGAATCATTGGGCGCGAAATTTATTGATGTGCCTTATGAAACTGATGAAGAGCGCGAAGCGGCGCAAGGCGTGGGCGGCTATGCGCGCCCCATGCCTGCCAGTTGGATGGAACGGCAGAAAATCGAAGTTGCCAAGCGCGTGGCGCAAGCTGATATAGTCATTACCACTGCGCTGATTCCAGGAAGAGCAGCGCCGGTGCTGGTGACTGAAGACATGGTGAAATCCATGAAACCCGGTTCGGTGATTGTGGACATGGCAGTCGAAGCTGGTGGCAATTGTCCTTTGACTGAGTTAGGCAAGAATGTGGTCAAGCATGGCGTGACATTAGTGGGTGAAGATAACTTGCCTGCACTGGTAGCAACCGATGCCAGCGCCTTGTATGCGCGCAATCTGCTCAATTTTCTTAATTTGTTATGTGATCCCAAGAGCGGCGGCAAGATGAATATAAACCGCGAGGATGACATTATTGCGGGATCGTTGCTGTGCATAGATGGCGCAGTTGTAACCAAATAGTGGAGATATTGAAATGAATGTTGTTGACCCCTTTATCATTAACCTGACCGTATTCGTACTGGCCGTAGTTGTTGGCTACCATGTGGTATGGAATGTCACGCCCGCGCTGCATACGCCGCTGATGGCAGTGACTAATGCAATATCTGGCATCATCATCGTTGGTGCGATGCTGGCAGCTGGTCCGGAGACACTGGACGCAGGCACGGCGCTGGGTTTTGTGGCGGTGACGCTGGCAGCGGTCAATGTGTTCGGCGGCTTTCTGGTCACGCAGCGTATGCTGGATATGTTCAAGAAAAAAAGTAAGAAATAAGGAAAATTATGTCGGCAAATTCTGTTGCACTCGCATATCTGGTCGCCGCAATCCTGTTCATATTGGCGCTCAAAGGTTTAAGTTCACCAATCACCGCACGGCGCGGCAATATGTTTGGCATGGTGGGCATGGCGATTGCAGTGCTGACTACGCTCACTGTAACTCATAACGTCGTTTACATCTTGCTGGCAATTGCTCTCGGTGGTGCAATTGGCGCAGTGGTGGCGCGCCGCATACAGATGACGGCGATGCCGGAATTGGTGGCGGCGATGCACTCTTTGGTGGGCTTGGCGGCGGTGCTTATCGCCATGTCGGCGTTCAACAATCCGGTGGCCTACGGCATAGCGCAAATCGGCGAGGCGCTTAATGTCAGCAACCGCATTGAGCTCTTCATCGGCACCTTTGTCGGCGCGATTACTTTCACCGGTTCCATCATCGCCTTTGGCAAATTGTCCGGCAAGCTGGGTAGCAAGCCATTGCGTTTTGGAGGTCAACACTGGGTCAATTTAGCGCTCGGTTTGGTGATGATAGGTTTCGGTATTGCTTTCTGCATTACCCCAAGCTGGACACCTTTCCTGATTATGACTGCCATCGCGTTGTTGCTGGGCGTGTTGCTGATTATGCCAATTGGCGGCGCGGATATGCCGGTGGTGGTATCCATGCTCAACTCTTACTCCGGTTGGGCGGCGGCAGGTATAGGCTTTACGCTCAATAACAACATGCTGATTATCGCCGGATCATTGGTGGGCAGCTCAGGCGCGATTCTGTCCTACATCATGTGCAAGGCAATGAACCGTGGTTTTCTGAGTGTCATCCTGGGCGGGTTCGGCGGTGGCGAAGGAGCAGTGGCCGATGCGGGAGACGGCGTGCAAAAAACCTACCGCAGCGGCAGCGCAGATGATGCCGCATTTATGATGGGCAATGCCGACAGCGTGATCATCGTGCCGGGCTATGGTCTGGCCGTTGCGCGCGCACAACATGCCATCAATGAAATGTCCAATATGCTTACTGCAAAAGGGATACATGTGCGTTATGCGATTCATCCTGTGGCCGGGCGTATGCCGGGACACATGAACGTGCTGCTGGCGGAGGCCGAAGTGCCTTACGAGCAAGTGGTGGAGATGGATGAGATCAACAACGAATTTGCTGATACCGATGTGGTGCTGGTGATTGGCGCTAACGACGTGGTCAACCCCGCCGCCAAGACTGATCCGCAAAGCCCGATTTTCGGCATGCCCATACTCGAAGCGCACAAGGCTCGCACCATATTGGTGGTCAAGCGCAGCATGGCCGCCGGTTACGCTGGCCTGGACAACGATTTATTCTATCTGGATAAAACTATGATGGTGTTCGGTGATGCCAAGAAAGTGGTCGAGGATGTGATTAAGGCCTTGGCACATTAAAAGCCCTCACCACAGAGGCACAGAGAGAGGCCATCATTGCAATGGTTTTTGGTGATGCTGCATGGTAATACAACAATTTGTTTTCCCCTCGCCCGCCTTGCGGGAGAGGGGGTAGATAAATTTCAACTTTTAGAATTAACCGCTATTCCTTAATCCCGCTGCTATACCATTTATCGTTATTTGCAGCGCGCGTCGCAGTTTTTCATCACTTTCACCGGCACGGGTTCGTTCCAGCAGCATCAGTTGCAAATGGTTGAGCGGGTCAATGTAGGGCATGCGTGTCGCTAGGCTGCGCGCCATGGTTGGGTTGTTGGCCAACAAGGTGGTGCTGTCGGAAATTTGCATGAGGCATTGGGTGGTGCGATTCCACTCGGTTTCGATCATGCCGAAAATATTTCGGCGGATTTTCTCATCGGCTACCAGCTCGGCATAGCGTGAGGCGATGCCCATGTCGGTCTTGGCCAGCACCATGTCCATGTTGGACAGCAGGCCACGGAAAAATGCCCAGTTGTTATACATGGTTTGTAGTTGCTTGAGACCAGACTCGCCTTCGCGTTCCAAGAACTGAGTAATGGCGCTGCCGAAGCCATACCAACCCGGCAGAATTACGCGACTGATGCTCCAACTAAATACCCATGGAATGGCGCGCAGGTCTTCGATTTTATCCGATGCCTTGCGCGCTGAGGGGCGGCTGCCTATGTTGAGTTGGGCAATTTCGCGTAGCGGTGTGGCAGCAAAAAAATAATCGGTGAAGCCGGGTGTTTCATACACCAGTTTGCGGTAGGCGTTGAAGGCATCCTGGCTCAGTGCTTCCATGATGCGATGAAATTCCGGGCTTGTGCTGTCGTCGCCCTGATGATGCAGCAAGGTCGCTTCCAAGGTGGCGGCGATTAGTGTTTCCAGATTGCGACGACCGATTTCTGGATTGGAGTATTTGCTAGCGATGACCTCGCCCTGCTCGGTAATGCGTATCTGACCGTTGACGCTCCCCGGCGGTTGTGCACGAATTGCCTCATAGCTAGGGCCGCCACCGCGACCCACGGTGCCGCCGCGACCGTGAAATAGGCGCAGCTCGATGCCGTGTTTGGAAAATACCTGCACCAGGTCAATCTCTGCTTTGTATAGTTCCCAGTTGGCGGTGAGGTAGCCGCCATCTTTGTTGCTGTCGGAATAACCCAGCATGACTTCCTGCGTGTTGTCGCGACTTTTTAACAGTTGGCGATAATAGGGCAGTGAGAACAGCTTATCCATGATTAAGCCACAGCCACGCAAGTCGGTGATGGTCTCAAACAGCGGGATGATGTTGATGTGCAGTGCCGGTTTTTCGCCTGCATCAAGCAAGCCGAACTGCTGCACCATGAGTGCTACTTCCAGCAGATCACTGACATCTCTGGTCATGGAAATAATGTAATTAGGTAATGCCGCACGACCAAACTGTGAGTGAATGTTGGCGGCAGCTTGCATGATGTTCAGTTCGCTTTGCGCGGTAGCGGAGAATGCGCTCAGACCAGCAGCCAGCGGCTTGCCTTGGTGCAGTGTGCTCAGCAGTGCGCTGCACCGCGCTGATTCATCCATTAATTCGTAGCCAGTGATGCCTGCTACAGTTAGTAACTCGCTGACTACTTGCCCATGCATATCACTGTGTTGACGCATGTCCAGCGGTGCCAGATTGAAGCCGAACACATCAGCGGCGCGACGCAAGTTGGCGATGCGGCCATTGGCCAAGTAGTAAGCGTGATGATGCTTGAGTGAATTGATTAGTATATCAAGGTCGGCGATGAAGGCTTGTGCATCGGGATAAGGCCGCGCGTTTTTATCCACTTGGCGCAAATGTTCCACGCGGTGGCAGAGCTTCGCGGCAGTGGCAACCAGACGCGAATAAATGGCAATCAGCGCGCGACGATAGGGCTCGTCGTCACGACCGGGAGATTTATCCGGGGAGTTGGCGGCAAATTCCTTGAGCTCGTCACTGATGTTGACCAGGCGTGAGGACAGACTCAGGCGTATGCCCAGCAGATTGGTTTCCGCCAGATAGTATTCCAGTGCAATCGCAGAATGGCGCGTAGCCGCATCACGCATGACATCAGCGGTAACAAATGGATTTCCGTCGCGGTCTCCGCCGATCCAGCTACCCACACGCAAGAAAGGCTTGATGTTGAAAGTCTGGCCATAGGATTTTTCAAGTTGTCTCTCTAGCTCGACATAAAGACCGGGAATTTCGGTGAGGAAGGTGTGGCCATAAAAGGTCAAACCATTTTTTATTTCATCTTCTACTTTGAGCTTGGAATAACGCAACATGCGCGTGTCCCACAGGATCAGCACGAAACGATGGAGCGCTTCTTCGTTGTCGGCCAGTTCTTCTGGTGTCATATCCAAGCGATCACGATTGGATAACAGGCTGGAAATAATCAGTTGGCAATCAAGAATGCTTTTGCGCTGAACCTCTGTGGGGTGGGCGGTGAGTACCGGGGAAATGAGCGCAGTATCAAAGAACGCCTGTAATGTTTTGGCGCTGACTTTTTTTTCCTGCAGGCGCTCCAGCGCCAGCAATATGCTGCCTTCTTGTGGTTTTGAACCGGCTTGTAGATGGGCACGACGGCGGCGGTTGTGATGCAGGTCTTCCGCTATATTGGACAGTTGCGAAAAAAAACTGAAGGCACGCACCACAGACAGCGTGTCTATGGGCGATAAATCATTCAGCAGTCTTTCCAGCTCATTGCGGTCAGCGCTATTGTGAGTCTTACGAAACCGTACCGCACACTTGCGTACGTTTTCCACCAGATTGAACGCGGCTTCGCCTTCCTGTTCGCGCAACGTGTCGCCCAGAATACGACCGAGCAGGCGGATGTCATCACGGAGCGGTACATCTTTGCTGGAAATGTCAGTAGGCAGGCCAAGCAAGTTCATTGTATTCATTTTATGTTCAAGGGCATAACGCGCGCGCAACAGGCTCATGTTAGAATGCGCGGCAACGGATTTATCAAATATTCCCAGAAAAAATAATGGAAAAGCTAATGGAAAAATCAATGGATCGGACACAACAGGCGCAAATTGCCCCCGCAAAACTCGTTATTGCATCGCGTGAAAGTGCGTTGGCAATGTGGCAAGCGGAATACATACGCGACCGGCTGCGCGCATTATACCCGCAAACCCAGGTCAGTATATTGGGCATGACCACGCAAGGAGACCAAATTCTGGATGTCACCTTGTCCAAAATTGGTGGTAAAGGTTTGTTCGTCAAGGAGCTGGAAACTGCGCTGGAAAATGGTAGCGCTGACATTGCCGTGCATTCGCTGAAGGACGTGCCTATGCACCTGCCGGAAGGCTTTATGTTGGCCTGCATCGGCGAGCGCGAAGATCCGCGCGATGCGTTTGTGTCCAACAACCACGCCAATCTGGAAGCGTTGCCTGCAGGCAGCGTAGTTGGTACTTCCAGCTTGCGCCGCGAAAGCCAGTTGCGCGCACGTTTCCCCCACCTGAAAATTGAGCCTTTGCGCGGTAATGTGCAAACTCGTTTGCGTAAGCTGGACGAAGGAAAATATGCCGCCATCATCCTGGCTGCTGCGGGTTTAAAACGCTTGGGTCTAGGTGATCGTATTCGTGATTTGATAGCCACCGAAAAAAGTCTGCCGGCAGTCGGTCAGGGAGCGTTGGGGATTGAATGCCTGAGTAGTCGTACAGATCTGAAAGGATTGCTAGCACCGTTACACCACCCCGATACTGCCGCTTGTGTGCTGGCGGAACGTGCTCTGAGTCGGGCATTGGCGGGCAGTTGCCAAGTGCCGCTAGGCGGTTTTGCCGAGGTAGAGGGCAATAACTTGCGCCTGCGCGGCTTCGTCGCCAGTCCGGATGGTAAACAGATGGCGCGCGCCGAACAGCGTGGCTCAACTGCCGATCCTGAAGCCTTGGGCAATGCCGTGGCACAAGCCCTGCGCGCACAGGGAGCAGATGAAATTCTTGCTGCGCTTTGAGTATATAAAAAATTATCTCACCACAGAGACACAGAGGCACAGAGAAAATCATACCGAAATGAATGACGGTTTTTTCTTAAGATTTTCACCTCTGTGTCTCTGTGTCTCTGTGGCGGATTTTTTTTACCCAATATGAAGCCAGTTACCCTTCCTCTTTCTGGATTAAACATCGTAGTAACCCGCCCGCGCGAGCAGGCGTTATCGTTGGCGCAAGGCATCGAACAACAGGGCGGTAATGCCGTACTGTTTCCTCTGTTGGAGATCAGCCCGGTTGCTGATGCAAAACCCTTGCGTACCCTCATTGCGCGCCTGCCCGAATTTAACCTCGCCATTTTTATTAGCCCCAATGCGGTACGCTACGGCATGGAAGCGATTCTTGCCGCCGGAGCATTACCCGCAAACCTAAAAATTGCCACAGTCGGACAAGGCAGCGCCAGAGCCTTGCGTGATTTGGGCGTAGAAAAAATTATTGCGCCGCAGGATCGTTTTGACAGCGAAGCATTATTGGCGCTGTCTGAATTGCAGCAAGTTGCGGGCTGGCGTGTGATCATTTTTCGCGGTGATGGCGGGCGTGAATTATTGGGCGACTCTCTCAGGGCGCGCGGTGCGTCAGTGGAATATGCTGCTTGCTATCAGCGCAGCAAACCGCAGCAAAGTGTTGAAGTGTTGCTTGCTGCTACCCCTCATGCCATTGCAGTGACCAGTAGCGAAGCGCTCGCTTATTTGTGGGAAATGTTAGATAGCGTAGCGCGAGAGTCTCTTAGCGCAGTGCCATTGTTTGTGCCCCATGCGCGCATCGCCGAGGCGGCACACAAGCTGGGATGGCGCGTGGTGATACCGACTGCGGGCGGAGATGACGGCTTGCTGGCGGGTCTGACGGCGTGGGCAAGTCAAAGGGTGGGCGGCGGGGATTCTGTCTCTTGATTTTCATTTTCAGTAAAAACTTTAAGCATAGCACTGCGGCTACTCGGCGTTTCCAAGCTAATGCGTCCCAGCGCACCAGTACGATAATCCTGTAACAACATTAGCGCAGACTTTTCCAGATCCGATAGGCCACCCTTGAGCAGGTAGCCACGTCGTTTAGCAATGGCCGCAATGACATCCGCACCATCCATTGCTGTGACATCCATTTTTGGGACATCAAAACCGTAGCGAGCAACCAGCAGGGCAGGGTAATGTGCCAGCAAAAAATCAGCGAGAAAGGTGGCAACCTCCTCGTCAATGATGGCATTGCGGCCTATGGCGTGACTGGCGGCCAGCATTCTGCCATCACTGTCGTGCTCAATTTTTGGCCACATCAAACCCGGCGTATCAATGAGCGTCATATGATCGTTCAAGTCAAAACTTTGCTGGTTTTTTGTGATCGCTGGCTCATCGCCCACCAAGGCTGCGCGACGCTTGAGCAGCGCGTTCATCAAGGTAGATTTGCCGACGTTAGGAATGCCCATAATCATCATGCGTAGCGGTTTGAGGCTGGTGCCGCGATGCGGGGCAAGAGCTAAGCATATGCCGGGCACTTTGGCCGCATCACCTGGTTTTTTGCACGATAGCGCAATCGCTTTAACATCTTTTTGTGAATTATAAAAATGCAGCCAAGCCTTGGTCGCATCCGGGTCGGCCAGGTCGGTCTTGTTGAGAATTTTAAGACAGGGACGCTGCCGGTGCAGACGCAATTCGCTGATCAGAGGATTGCTGCCAGCCTCTGGTACGCGCGCGTCCAGCACTTCGATCACCACATCAATGCGCGCCATGGTCTCGGCTGCTTTTTTGCGCGCCGAGGTCATATGTCCGGGAAACCACTGAATTGCCATTGCGAATAAACCAGTCAATTAATCGCGCATTCTACCTGCTAATTCACAGCGACCTACACCATTCCCCGCTCCGCAAACGACACACAACCCGCGCCCGCCACAATGAAGTGATCGAGTACGCGCACATCCACCAAGGCCAGCGCTTGCTTGAGTGCATCGGTCAACATCCGGTCAGACTGGCTGGGCTCGGCCACACCGGAGGGGTGGTTATGCGCCAGAATAACTGCTGCTGCATTGTGATGCAGGGCGCGCTTAACCACTTCGCGCGGATACACGCTGGTTTGCGTGAGTGTGCCGTGGAACAGCTCCTCTGCTGCCAGTGTACGATGCTGAGCATCGAGGAAGACCACCATAAACACTTCCTGCTGACGCCCGCGCAACAACAATTGCAAATAATCGCGCACCGCGCGCGGCGAATTCAGCGCGTCACCCGTTTTCATTTCCTCTTGCAGCGCACGACGTGCCATTTCCAGCACGGCCTGAAACTGTACGTATTTGGCTTGCCCCAGGCCGTGTATGCTGCAAAACTCTTGTTCGCTCGCGGCAAACAGCGCGGTCAGATTGCCGAATGTGGTTACCAGTTCGCGCGCCAGATCCACTGCGCTCTTGCCAGTTACGCCAGTGCGCAAAAAAATCGCCAGCAATTCCGCATCGGAAAGCGCGCCTGCTCCTTTTTGCAGCAATTTTTCTCGGGGACGTTCACCCTCTGGCCAATTATTAATTCCCATGACGTTCCCTTTTTACTTTGGCGAATTCAGGAAGGTTGCCAAGTGGCTTCACAGAATAACAAGGTAGGTAGCTTCTGGACTGTTTATCAATTGCTGAATGTCTTCTAATTTATTGCACAGAATAAATTCGATCTGCTTGGTGGTGCAATTGCCACGACGAATCCAAATGACTTTGGGAGGAGCACCATACAACAGGGTTAATTCATGGAAATCAGAATCCTTGCTGACCAGCGTATACCGATGTTCCCTGGCATATTCCCAAACATCACGGTCTGAACATGCGCCCAGACCGATGCGAGAAACATGCGCGGATTGCGGAAAATTATCTGCCAAGGACAAAGCCAAGGAAGGTGCAAGGTTTTCGTCAAACAGGAGTTTCAAGAATTCACCGCAAGCTGGTGATGCTCACGGTCGGCGGCATAAGCCAGGCACGCCTGTATATCCTCCGGCGTCAGATAGTCAAATTGCGTGACGATTTCAGCCGATGTCATGCCAGAGGCGAGGTAATCCAATACATCGTAAACCGTAATGCGCAACCCGCGTATACAGGGCTTACCGCCACGCTTTCCCGGCTCTATGGTAATTAGTTCTTTGTAGTTCATATCTGCCTCCGACAAGGTTGTGGGATTATCCGGCTTTTCGGGCAAGGAAAGCAATCATCCGCGATTCATTGCGCCCTTAGTAATTCATGTGACACACAGACAAATCATGCCTTCTGTTTTACCGCTGCCCAAACCTCTTCCAACAAGGTACGAAACTCCGCGTCAGGAGGCGCGGGGTGTATATCCAAGTCACCCAGCGTTACCTTGTACAAGTCTTCACCACCCTGTTGCAACGCCTGTTTTAATAGGGGGCGTACAGCATCCGCCTGACCGAGCAAAAATGCGGTGTAAGCCTGATTACCCCAAACAATAAACTTGGCGGCCATCTCTTTTTCTGCCTGAGTAAACAATGTGGCGGCAGCTCCTAAATCACCCAAGCGCGCGACCTCATCGCCCCAACTTTCTTTGGCACGGCACAATAGTTCAAACCCTTTGCCATTAAGCGCCCGCGCCACCTGTTTGCGCAACTCCGCTTTCGGTTTATTGCCATAGCGCGACACCACGTCGTCGTACACGGCTATCGCTTCTTCGCTACGGTTCAACTGACCAAGAACGACACCTGCATTAAAAAGTGACTGCGCTATTCGTACTTCTTTGACCTGAAAGCCCCGTGCTGTCTGTAACCAGTATGCTGCTGCTAGTGCAAGATTTCCCTTCATATAGGCATCATGCGCACGAGCATTCCAGTCATCAAATCCGTAATCAGCCTCAGGTTTGTGCTTCAGAGCTTCTGTCAGTTTTGTGATGGCAGAGCTATTTTTTGATAATGTTTGTCCCTGAACTGAGTCATTGGTGGGTTTATACAACGCACTCATTTGTTTCTGTTGTTCGGCAAGAGGATCGGCGGCAATAGCATGTAATTTTTCAATGTCGCTGTAATACTCTTCACGTTTTGTGGTGGCTGCTTTTTTCTCAGCAGCAATATGAGAATCCAGGTCCTTAGTCTTGGCCTCAATAGCTTTCGGCCCTTCTATTTCCATCCATTCTTCTACCGCGATGCGCGCCTCCTTCTTTGCGCGGCTATTCACCGTAATATAGACCAGCAAACCTGCCACCAAACCAAATAGCGCCAGGAAAGTTAGCAGGTCACTAAATCGTCCAGAGAAGTGATCCAGTAATTGATCTTGTCGCTCGATCAGCTTGTCCATTGCCTCAATGCGCGCCGTCTGGGCTTGCATATCTTTTTGCAGGGATTCCTTGAGCGCGTCAGTTCGAGCCTGACTGAGTTCTTTGTAAGCCGCCAGATCAGCTTCGCTCGCGGAACGCTCTGCCGCCAGCACACCAAACGGCAGCAGGAGCAATAAACAAGCGAGAAATATTATTTTGTTCATGGTTTACCTTTATTCAAGGGGAGCTAATAAGGGGTTGTCCCTTATCGCCATCGCAAGCACTTTCTTGTTAAGATGCGCAGCATTATGGAACAAACCCAAACAAAACGCATTGTGCTCGGTCTCACCGGGGGCATTGCCGCCTACAAGGCGGCGGAACTGACACGTCTGCTGACGAAACAAGGCGTGGAGGTGCAGGTGGCGATGACTGAGGCGGCTGGACATTTCATTACTGCGACCACGATGCAGGCCCTATCCGGCAAGCCGGTGTTGACTAATCAGTGGGACGACAGCGGTAACGGGATGGCGCATATTAATTTGAGCCGCGCTGCGGATGCCATCATCATCGCTCCGGCCTCGGCAGATTTTATCGCCAAGCTGGCGATTGGCTTGGCGGATGATTTGCTTTCTACCTTGTGTCTGGCTCGTGATTGCCCGTTGTTGATTGCGCCGGCGATGAACCGGCAGATGTGGGAAAACGCTGCGACTCAACGCAACATCGCGCAACTCATTGCCGATGGCGTGACCATAATGGGCCCGTCCAGTGGGGCGCAGGCGTGTGGTGAGGAGGGGATGGGGCGGATGGTGGAGGCGGAGGAGTTGGCGGCGGAGATTGTGGCGTTTTTAGACGTAGGTCGGGTTTCAACCCGACACAATAACAGCGTCGTTGTCGGGTTAAATCCAGACCTACAAAAATTGTCCGGAAAAAAAATCTTGATCACTGCCGGGCCCACATATGAAGCGATTGATGCGGTGCGCGGCATTACCAATCGCAGTTCCGGCAAGATGGGTTATGCTGTGGCGCAGGCCGCGCTGGAGTTGGGTGCAGTGGTGACGCTGATTTCCGGTCCGACCGCATTGAACAAACCGCATGGCGCACGAGGGGTGGATGTCACCAGTGCCGCAGAAATGTTTGCAGCCGTGCAGCAACACGTAGCCACCTGCGATATTTTTATAGGTGTGGCGGCGGTTGCGGATTATCGGGTCGCGCAAGCCAGTGAACAGAAAATAAAAAAGAGCGACAGCAATATGACGCTGGAGTTGACCGCTAACCCAGACATTCTGGCTTACGTCGCGAGTCTGCCCAATCCGCCCTTCTGCGTGGGTTTTGCGGCAGAGAGCGAAAGCCTGCGCGAACATGCCACCGCCAAACGCAAAGCTAAAAAAATCCCGCTGCTTGCCGCCAATCTCGCGCAACAAGCTATCGGTGCGGATGACAATGAATTGATTTTATTTGACGATGCGGGCGAGCATGTGTTGCCGCGCTCTGACAAACTGTCGCAAGCGCGGGGCTTGTTGCAGCATCTGGCGCAACTCTATCAAGCGAAGCGCAAGAAATGAAAAATTCACTATGAAGAAAACACTATGAAAAAAAATGTAGATGTAAAAATTCTCGACCCACGTTTGCACGACCATCTCCCTGCCTACGCCACGCCCGGTTCGGCGGGGATAGATTTGCGCGCCTGCATTGCCGACAGCATGATTATTCAGCCTGGCCAGTGCGAATTAATCCCCAGCGGTATTGCCATCCATCTGGCCGACCCGCAGTGTGCCGCGATGATTTTGCCGCGCTCTGGTCTCGGCCACAAGCATGGCATTGTGCTGGGTAATTTGGTGGGGTTAATAGACTCTGATTATCAAGGGCAGATATTTGTTTCGCTATGGAATCGTGGCCATCACCCGTTTTCGTTGATGCCGATGGAACGCATGGCGCAATTGGTGATCGTGCCGGTGTTGCAAGTGCAATTTAATATTACTGAGGATTTTCCGGTCAGTCAGCGTGGGGCAGCGGGGTTTGGTAGCACGGGTAAACACTAGAATTAAGGAACGCGGATTTAATCGCTAGGGAAAAAATAATGAATGAAAATTTTGATGTCGTTGTAATCGGTGCCGGTCCCGGCGGGTATGTGGCGGCGATACGTTGCGCGCAACTGGGATTGAAAGTGGCGTGCGTTGATGAATGGAAAAATCCGCAGGGCAAAGCCAGCTTGGGTGGCACTTGTTTGAATGTCGGCTGCATTCCTTCCAAGGCATTGCTGGAATCTTCAGAAAATTTTGAGCGCGTCACCCACGATTTTGCCGCGCATGGCATTACTGCTAGCGATGTGCAGTTTGACCTGGCCAAGATGCTGGCGCGCAAGAGCAAGATCGTGTCAGATTTCACCTTGGGTATCAGTCAACTGTTTAAAAAAAATAAAGTCAGCGCGCTGCATGGTCGCGCCAGCTTGCTCGGGCGCGATGGCGATGATTGGCGTATCGGCATCACTCAGGGTGATGAAGTGCGCGCCAAGCATGTCATTATCGCCACGGGCTCCACTCCACGCGCCTTGCCACAGGCTGCGCTAAACGGCGACACCATCGTGGATAATGCCGGTGCTTTGAGTTTTGATGCTGTGCCTAAGCGCTTGGTCATCATCGGAGCGGGAGTCATCGGGCTGGAGTTGGGTAGCGTGTGGCGCAGATTGGGCAGCGAGGTCACGTTGCTGGAAGCCGCACCAACTTTCATGCCTGCGGCAGATGAACAAGTGGCGAAAGAAGCATTGCGCGCCTTTGGTAAGCAGGGTTTGAAAATACACCTGGGCGTACAAATAGATAAAGTTAATCAACTCAAAAAAGAAGTTCATTTGGCTTGGCGCGACAATCAAGGCGCGGCACAAGAACTGATTGCAGATAAATTGATTGTTGCAGTCGGTCGTGTGCCCAATACCCAGGGTTTGGGCGCGGATGCGGTTGGCTTGATATTGGACAAGGCCGGGCGCGTTGATGTGGATGAGCACTGTCGCACAAACTTGGTGAATGTGTATGCGGTGGGTGATGTGGTGCGTGGCCCCATGCTGGCGCACAAAGCCTCGGAAGAGGGAGTGATGGTGGCCGAATTGATCGCGGGTCAAGCCGGACATTGTGATTTGAATCTTGTGCCGTGGGTCATGTATGCCGCACCGGAAATCGCTTGGGTCGGGCAGACCGAGCAGCAACTAAAAACATCAGGTGTGGCATATAAAACAGGGCAGTTTCCATTCCTTGCTAATGGCCGTGCGCGCGCTTTGGGCAATACCACCGGCTTCGTCAAAATTCTTGCCGACGCATCAACTGATCGCATTCTGGGTGTGCATATCATCGGCGCGATGGCCTCAGAACTTATTCAGCAAGCAGTGCTGGCCATGGCGTTTGCCGCCAGCAGTGAAGACTTGGCGCGCACCATCCACGCTCACCCTTCATTGTCAGAAGCGATACATGAAGCTGCGTTGGCGGTGGATAAACGGACTATTCATATTTAGGGCACCTCTAAAAATCCAAACTTCGTCGCGATACTGTGTTGCTCACAAAAAATTACTTCTTACATATCCTGTATATGCGGCGTCGCAATTTTTTGCTCGCGCCTTGTCTCGCTTAGAATTTTAAATTTTTAGAGAAGCCTTTTAGACCTTGCGCGCCTTTAGAATTTTTAACGAGAGCGGCAACAAAACAGTGAGTCGTTTTGTTGATATGGCGCTGGACGATCTCGATCCCGGCGAGGTAGTCATCCGTGTCTTGTATTCCAGCATAAACTATAAAGATGCACTGGCGGCAACGGGAGCGGGCAGGGTCATCCGGCGTTTCCCTTGTGTGGGCGGTGTGGATGCAGCGGGCGTGGTGGAGGTGTCGCACGATGCCCGCTTCAAGCCGGGTAATGAGGTGATCGTTACCGGGTACGACATGGGTGTGGCACACGACGGCGGATTCGCCGAATATGTGCGGGTACCTGCCGCTTGGGTGGTTCCGTTGCCGCGCGGATTATCTTTGTTTCAGGCGATGGCGCTGGGCACAGCAGGCTTCGCTGCGGCATTGTCCATCCACCGGTTGGAGCAGAATAATCTCAAGCCTGAAAACGGCCCAGTGCTGGTTACGGGAGCCACGGGTGGAGCAGGCAGCCTTGCTGTTTCCATGCTGGCGCAACTGGGTTATGACGTGGTTGCGGTAACCGGAAAAGACAGCGAACATGCTTACCTTAAAGCAATTGGCGCGAAGGAAATATGGCCGCGTAATGCAATTGATTTGACTGGCACACGTCTGCTGGAGAAGGCGCAATGGGCGGGTGCGCTGGATGCGGTAGGCGGCGCAACGCTGGCTTGGCTTACGCGCAGTATGCTGCAAAACGGTGTAATTGCCAGCTTTGGCAACGCGAGTGGCGCGGAACTGCATACCACGGTTTACCCCTTCATTCTGCGCGGTGTGCGTTTGATCGGTATTGATTCGGCCAATACCGCGATGCCCTTGCGTGAGAAATTATGGCAGCGCATGGCGCATGATTTGCTCCCGGCGCAGCTTGATATGCTTACGCGCACCATCCAGTTTGAGCATCTACCCGACGCATTGCAGGAATTGCTGAATGGACGATCACACGGACGTATGGTGGTGAAAATTGGCTGATGTTGCTTGCAGCGATTTGAGAGACTTTTGAGAGACTTTGCTGTCTGCCCGCTTGAGCGTGTTACAATTGCGCCGCTTGTAGTTTGTAGATTGAGCGAAAGTGGCGGAATTGGTAGACGCACTGGATTTAGGTTCCAGCGCCGTGAGGCGTGAGAGTTCGAGTCTCTCCTTTCGCACCAAAAAACCAGGACTATTTATCGTTAAGATGAGGTGCTGAACCTTCTGCAGGCTCTCCAGTATCGGGATCAATCCAGTTAGCCATGCCGATTTCTGCTTCGGCTTCTTCTAGTGTTTCACCTTCCTCGTAGTTGCTGTCTTCCTGATATTGCAGGTCTTCCATCGCCTTGACTCTAGAGGGAAACGGGCCATGCGTTTTTTCAGAGGACTTGTCCTGCCAGTAGAAGCCATCAGGGCGTTCTATCAAATGAACTTCACTATTGCCATCAACGGCTGTTGAGTGTGACTGATTAAGTGGTGGTTTGGTGGCTTTCATGTCACATCTCCATCGGTAGGCGCACCATCTGCATGGCGCTTGATAATTTCAACAACAGGATCGTTTTTTTCATTTTCATATTCATAATATTGAGGTCAGAGAAGGAGTGGGAATAATAATACTTGTGGCTCATCATATGCAACATACTACTCCAATATTTTGCGTCATGGTCGGACGTGCGACAGTAGCTTAATACAGTTATGATGCTCGCCTATAGCAATTTTTAAGGTGTGGCGATGTATTTGAATCTGGAAAATTTTGTCGGCAACACGCCGCTGGTTAAACTCAAACGCATTCCAGGCAACACCAGTAATGTATTGCTGGCAAAATTGGAAGGTAACAATCCTGCTGGTTCGGTCAAGGACAGACCTGCACTTTCAATGATAGTCCGCGCCGAGCAGCGGGGTGAAATAAAACCGGGCGACACGCTGATCGAGGCAACCAGCGGTAACACCGGCATCGCGCTGGCGATGGCGGCGGCGATGCGCGGCTATAAGATGATATTGGTGATGCCGGAAAATCAGAGCATGGAGCGGCGTCAGACCATGCGCGCATTTGGCGCGGAATTGGTGTTGACCTCGAAAGAAGGCAGCATGGAGTTGGCGCGCGATACGGCAGAAAAAATGCGCGACCAAGGCCTAGGCATCATTCTTGATCAATTTGCTAACCCGGATAATCCGCTGTCCCATTATGAGGGCACTGCGCCGGAAATATGGCGCGACACACAGGGCGGCATCACGCATTTTGTCAGTTGCATGGGCACCACGGGTACCATCATGGGGTGCTCACGTTACTTCAAGGAAAAAAATTCCCACATTCAAATTATCGGCGCGCAACCGTAAGAGGGCGCGCAAATTCCCGGTATTCGCAAATGGCCAGAGGCTTATCTGCCGAAAATTTATAACCGAAAAAATGTAGATCAATTGGTAAATGTAAGTCAGCAAGACGCGGAAGAAATGACACGTAGGCTGGCTTGCGAAGAGGGTATTTTCTGCGGCATTTCATCCGGCGGTGCATTGGCTGTCGCGTTACAAATTTCCAAAACGGTGCGAAACGCTACCATTGTGTTCATCATCTGCGACCGGGGAGATCGCTATCTTTCCACCGGCGTTTTCCCGGAATAATTTTGGCATTATCGATTTATTATTTTTCTCTGGAGAAATATTATGAACCCATCATTGCTGCTCATTTTTGGAATGCTAATTTCAACTCCGCTGTGGGCTGCTGGCGAGGTTCTGGATATTCCGCTGCGAGAGGGAGTGACGCAACGCATATTGCTGCTGGAATCAGAGCGACCTGCTGCGGTGTTGCTGGTGTT
Organism: Gallionellaceae bacterium; assembly: GCA_043755195.1. Lineage (GTDB taxonomy): Bacteria > Pseudomonadota > Gammaproteobacteria > Burkholderiales > Gallionellaceae > Nitrotoga. The sequence continues at coordinate 47,263 of JAYUTK010000029.1, read as the reverse complement.
CGCTGGCGGCGACCAAGCTTTGGGCATAGGCAGTGATGGTGGTTTGAAGTGGGGAGGAGGCAGCCTGCTGGTACGCACCAGCCCAATTTTTTTGCAGCGCGGTTTTACCGTTGCTATTGTGGATATGCCTTCTGACCGCCAAACAGGAGCGATAGATAACTTTCGCGAGAGCGCAGATCATGCACAGGATATTGCAACCGTCATTAATTTTTTTCGCCGCGACAGCAATTTACCGATCTGGCTGATAGGCACCAGCAGTGGCACGACATCGGTGTTAAATGCTGCCATTCACCTGCAAAAAAATGGAGCGGATGGAGTCGTATTGGCGACTGGCATCGCGACAGATTCTGGCAGCGCATTAGCAGCACAGCTGGACGAAGTTCACATTCCCACTTTGGTGGTTCGCAAGGGGGATCCGTGCCACCCCGTTCAGTCGAATGATTCCAGCGGTATTGTGGCGGCGCTCACCAATGCGCCTGAAGCGGAAGAAATTATCGTGCAAAGTGTTGTGGAAAAAGGCGCTGATCCTTGCACCATTCCGCCAGTGCATGGCTACCTCGGCATGGAAGAGCAATTCGTGGATAAAATTTCAGACTGGATTAAAACCAGCTTGCGCCGACAGAATATTATTTGAATTATGGGCACCTCTAAAAATTCAGATTTCGCCCAAATGCAAGGCGCGGGGAAAATTTTTCAGCGCCGCATATGGTTGATATGTCAGCAAGAAATTTTTTCCGTAACGCAGCAGTTGGGATGAAATGTGGATTTTTAGAGGCACCCTTATGCTGCTGCCTGACCCAGCGCCTTGGGCAAGGCAAACACCACATTCTCATTAATTCCGTCTAGTTCCTGTACGCCCTGTGCACCCAGTTCCAGTAAGCGAGCTATCACATCTTGTACCAGCACTTCCGGGGCAGAGGCTCCCGCACTAATGCCAACATGTAATTTTCCGCGCAGCCATTCCGATTGCAGCTCACTGGCGTTATCCACCAGATACGCAGGTATATTGATATTGCTGGCCACCTCGCGCAGGCGATTGGAATTTGAGCTGCTGGGCGAACCTACTATGATGACCAGGTCACATTGTTTAGCCAGCAGCTTGACCGCATCTTGGCGGTTTTGCGTGGCGTAACAGATGTCATCTTTTTTCGGGCCGACTATATTGGGGAAGCGTTTTTTGAGAGCAGCAATAATGGCCGCAGTATCATCTACCGACAACGTGGTTTGGGTGACAAAAGCTAAGCTACTTTCATTTTTTACTACCAGCAACTGCACGTCAGCGGGCGATTCCACCAGATACATGCCCGTGCCTTGACCCATTGTGCCTTCAACTTCTGGATGCCCGGCGTGGCCTATCATAATTATTTCCTTACCGCACCCCAGTAAACGGGCAACTTCGTTATGCACCTTGGTGACCAGTGGGCAGGTCGCGTCAAATACCGTGAATCCGCGTGATGCCGCTTCACGGCGCACTTCTTGCGATACACCATGTGCGCTGAAAATTAGAATGCTGCCTGCTGGAACATCGGCCAAATCATCAACAAACACCGCGCCCTTTTTACGCAAGCTATCCACTACGAATTGGTTATGCACCACTTCGTGACGCACATAAATTGGCGCGCCGTGTAGTATTAATGCGCGTTCCACCATTTCGATCGCGCGATCAACGCCGGCACAAAATCCACGCGGGTTAGCCAATAATAATTCCATTAATTTTGCTCCTGTTTATTCGTAAAGCTTTCCCATAACAGCAACGCTGCACCGCAGGTAATGGCGGAATCAGCCAGATTAAAAGCAGGAAAGTGATAAACGCCCCAATAAAAATCGAGAAAGTCCACCACATAACCGTAAGCGATGCGGTCTATCAGATTGCCCAAGGCACCGCCCAGTATTAAAGCCAAGGCAAAACTCAGCAATTTTTGTTGTTCATGGCGGCGCAACAGCCACACGATCCAAACCGAGGCAATGATAGCAATGGCGCTAAACAGCCAGCGTTGCATACCGCCCGCATCGCTGAGAAAGCTGAACGCAGCACCGCTATTGTGCACCAGCACCAGATTGAATAAGCTGAAAACGGCTAGGCTTTCGCCATAAGCAAAGTGGTTGCTGATCCACAGCTTGCTGATCTGATCGAGAATGATGACCAGTGCGCTTAGTGTGAGCCATTTGGGGAACGTCATTATAAACATTTTGTCGTCACTCCCGCGTAGGCGGGAGTCCAGTTAATAAAATAAAAGCTGCTGGATTCCCGCCTACGGGGGGATGACGAAGCTATGGAGCTAAGCATATTTCCGTACCTCACCCGTACCAAACAAATTGCTCACGCAACGTCCGCATATTTGCGGATGTTGCACATCACTGCCGACATCGGCACGATAGTGCCAGCAGCGTTCACATTTGGCATGAGTGCTGGGCGTTACCTTAATTCTTTCTGGGCCACTTTCTTCATCATAATGAAGAGTGGCTCGCGAGGTAATAAACACATATTTCAGTTCATCCTGAACCCGACTTAGCCCTTCGTAACCCTTACCTGACACGTATATATCAAGCTCAGCTGCCAAGGAAGAGCCAATCTTTCCAGCTTCCCTCATGTTTTCCAATTTTTTATTAACTTCTTGTTCACGCAAGTTTCTTACGTATGCCCACAGATTAATAGCCCCCGTACTTAACTGGACTTCCGGCAATCCATGCCACTGTTGTTCAAATACGCTAACATCATCATTGCCATTTAATGCCGCCCATGCCTCCTCAGCAGTGAAGCTCAAGATCGGTGCCATCAGGCGCACTAGGCTATGCGTGATGTGATATAGCGCATTCTGTGCTGAACGTCGCGCTGGAGAATTCTTACCTGCGGTATACAGTCTATCCTTCAAAATATCCAGATAGAATCCACCCAAATCTTCTGAGCAAAAAGCCTGTAATTTTTGAGCAATCAAATGGAATTCGTATCGTTCGTAATTGTTACGCATCCCATGTTGCAATTGTTGCATCAACTCCAGCGCGTAACGGTCAATTTCCAGCCATTGGTTCACCGGCAGCGCATGTTGCTGCGGATCAAAATCGCTAATGTTGGCTAACAGAAAGCGCAAGGTATTGCGGATGCGGCGATAACTTTCCACCACGCGCTTGAGTATTTCATCGGAAATGTTCAGCTCGCCGGAATAATCAGTCGAAGCGACCCACAGCCGCAGAATGTCAGCGCCCAGCGTATCAAAAATCTTTTGCGGTGCGATGACATTGCCTTTGGATTTGGACATTTTGTGGCCGTTGCCATCCACAACGAAGCCATGCGTCAACAGCGCCTTGAACGGCGCTTTGCCATTGATTGCGCACCCGGTTAGCAAGCTGGACTGAAACCAGCCTCTATGTTGGTCTGAGCCTTCTAGGTACAGGTCAGCAGGTGAATGTAATTCCGCACGGCGCTGCAATACCGAGGCGTGAGTGACACCGGAATCAAACCATACATCCAGCGTGTGGCTGAGTTTTTTGTATTGCGCTGCCTCTGCACCCAATAAATCCGCCGGGTCGAGGCTGAACCAGGCTTCGATGCCGGATTGTTCGACTAACTTGGCCACTTGCTCCAGCAACGCTGGTGTGCGCGGATGCAACTCACCGCTTTCCTTGTGCACAAAAAACGGCATCGGCACACCCCAGTTGCGCTGGCGTGACACGCACCAATCGGGGCGATTTTTTATCATGGCTTCGAGACGGGCGCGACCCCAGCTTGGGAAAAATTCGGTATGCGCTACGGCGTGGTTGGCACGCGCTCTAAGAGTATCTGTCCCGTGAAAAATGCTATAGACGTTAGACGGGGCAATTGGGTCAATTGGCCTGTCCATACTAATAAACCACTGCGGCGTAGAACGAAAAATAATCGGTGTCTTGTGCCGCCAGCAATGCGGATAGCTATGCTGCACTTTTTCCAGACGCAATAAATGACCGCTGTTTTGCAGCGCATCTATTACTACGTCGTTGGCTTTCCACACGAACAAGCCACCGACCAATGGCGTAGCAGCAACAAATTTTCCATCATCCGCTACCGGGCTATCACTTTGTAAGCTATATTTCTGCCCAACAAAATAATCGTCTAGTCCGTGCGCTGGCGCGGTATGTACCAAGCCAGCACCCGCTTCCAGCGTAACGTGTGCGCCGCAAATGACAGGTACGGTGCGGTCATTAAATGGATGTTGCAGCAACAACCCTTCCAGCGCAGCACCCATACAGGTTGCCGCCTTGCCATCACCCCGGTCATTACTTCCTGCCAACTGATAACGTGCCAAGCATGACGCAGCCAGATCAAACGCCAGGATCAAATACCCCTTGTCAGTTTTAATCAGGTCGTATTGCAAATCAGGATGTACGCACACTGCTTGATTGGCGGGCAAAGTCCACGGCGTGGTGGTCCATATCACTGCATAAACTTTTGCATCCTGCGGCAAGGACACGCCAAATATTTTCCCCAGCGCCTTCTTATCCTTCACCTCAAAACCCACGTCTATCGCAGGCGAAACCTTATCCTCATGTTCCACTTCCGCCTCGGCCAGCGCCGACTGGCAATCCAGACACCAGTTCACCGGCTTGTAACCCTGATATAAATAACCATGTTCATGGATTTTTCCCAAGGCACGAATAATATCGGCCTCGGTCTTAAAATCCATGGTCAGGTAAGGATGATCCCAATCGCCCAGCACACCGAGGCGGATGAAATCTTTTTTCTGGCGCTCGACCTGCTCGGCGGCATATTCGCGGCACAGCGCGCGGAACTTTGCCGGCTCCATGCCCTTGCCGTGCTTTTTTTCCACCTGCAACTCTATCGGTAAGCCGTGGCAATCCCAGCCCGGTACATAAGGCGCATCGAAACCAGAAAGCGTCTTGCTCTTGATGATGATGTCCTTGAGTACTTTATTTACTGCGTGGCCGATGTGAATGTCGCCGTTGGCATACGGCGGGCCATCATGCAGAATAAATTTCGGACGCCCTTTGCTGGCTGCGCGTATCTTCTGATAGCGCTGCTGCGCCTGCCACTGCGCCAGCATCTGCGGTTCGCGGCGAGCTAAATCGCCACGCATCGGGAAGGGGGTGTCAGGTAAATTTAAAGTGTGTTTGTAATCGGTCATGTCGGGTAGTCAGTCATGTTGTTTAAACCATTGCTTGGCATTTTCTACGTCTAACGCGATTTGCCGCGTCAGTGTTGCCACATCAGGAAATTTTTCTTCATCGCGCAACTTGTGCAAAAAGTCCACGCGCAAATGTTTGCCGTAAATCTGTTGCGAGAAATCGAACAGATGACCTTCAAGCACCGGCTTGCCGTCAGACCTGACGGTCGGGCGTACACCCAAGCTGGCCACACCCTGCGTGGGGGGCAAGTCATCACCCTGCACGCGCACCACAAAAATTCCAGTCAGTGGTGGCCGATTATGCTTTAACTGAATGTTGGCGGTCGGAAAGCCAAGCTGTTTGCCTAGGCCATCGCCGTGTTCGACCCGCCCGCTAATGCTGTAAGGTCGCCCCAAGTAAGACTGTGCCAATGCCATATTGCCCTCTGCCAGTGCTGCGCGCACCGCTGTGCTGGAGATGCGCACGCTATTTTGTAGCACACTATGCATGGCTTGCACATCAAACCCACACTGCGCACCCACGCTCTTCATCAACGAAAAATCGCCGCTGCGTTTGCTGCCGAAACGAAAGTCATCGCCGATCAGCACATATTTCGCCGCCAATTTTTCATGCAGTACCGAAGCAAAATCGGTGGCGCTCATCTGGGCAAAGCTATGATTAAAATGGCACACATGCACACGATCAATTCCCATGTTGGCGAATAGTTCCAGCTTTTCGCGCAGATTGGTCAAGCGTACTGGAGCTTGCTGTGGTGTAAAAAATTCACGCGGATGTGGCTCGAATACGATCACTGCCGACGACCATTTGTGCAAATTCCCAACTTCTTTTACTTTTGTCAGTAAAGCCTGATGCCCCAAATGCACGCCATCAAAATTACCGATGGTAAGTGCAACTGGTTTACGATCTGTGGCATATAGCCCGCGATAAATCAACATCAAAATGCCAAATCATTCAAAAAATATAGAGCGTGAGATTATACCGTGATCGAGGCGCACAGGACGATCCCTAAGTAAAACCGGCTATCAATAGGGTATTTTTGCCGCGTTCGGATTTTCAGTTTTAAATCTGTAGGTACGCAAATGCTAGAACACGGGGGGTATTTTGGCCTTATTTCCAGACACCATTGCATTTCATCTGCTGCCATATTACGCATGGCGAAAAATTTATAGGCTGGGCGATTTGGCAAAGGCTGGCAGGTATGAGGTGATAAATGGCGGTAGTTGCAGTATTTAATCAAAAGGGTGGCGTAGGTAAAACGACCACCTGCCTAAATGTGACGGCGGCTCTGGACATCGCGCAGCAATGCCCTATAGCCCTGGATTTTGATCCGCAATCGCACTTGACGCTGGCGAGTGGGGTTGCAGGGGTGAAGTCAGACAACGGCATAGCGGCATTTTTCAAACATAAAACTCCGTTGGCTAGTTTGTTACATCAAACTTCGCGTGGCTGGAAAATTGTCCCTGCCACCTTGGAGCTGGCAAAAATTGACGCATTATTGGGTAGTGATGCCAAGGCTGCAACCTTGCTCAGGCAGGGCTTGAAGGATGGTTTGGCACTGAACGGCACACCTATCCTGATTGACTGTTGCCCGACATTGGGTGTGCTGACCCTGAATGCTTTGTTGGCATCTGACCGGGTGCTGATTCCCGTATCGGCGGATTTTCTTTCACTGCAAGGTGTGTATCGTTTGGATAGTGCGCTAAATGTTTTGGAGGAGAAACTCAAGCGAAAATTTGAGCGGCGTATTGTCATCACACGCTTTGATTCACGGCGCAAGTTGTCATACGATATTTACGACAAGCTTAAGCAGCGATATGGATCATTAATATGCAGCACACGCATCGGAGAGAATGTTTCATTGGCAACCAGCCCGATGCACAACATGGATATATTTTCTTTTGCGCCACATAGTCCGGGAGCAGCGGATTATCTGGCTTTGACTAAAGAATTGTTGGACAGTGGTTTTTTTGCTGGTCAGCATTAAGCGCTAGCCAGCAATCCTTTCTGTTCATCACATATGCCAAATAAGTAGGGTGGAACGGTGCAGGTCATCTACTTTGACAACCTCGTGCGGGGTCTGCTCAGGCACAGCAAAGGTGCTGCTGATGAACAGGGTGCCGGGTCGCATTTCGGCGCGAGCCTTGCGCCAGAGTTGAGCCATAGGCACGGGTGAGAGATAGGCAAAGATTACATCGTATTGCGCTAAGTCGTATTCCCAGAAATCCCCCCAATGCAGGTGACAGTTGCGGTAACCGCCAAATTTGGCGCGTAACCAGCCCCATAAAAATGGTAGCGGGGCAATCTCCACGCCGCTGTATATCCCATCCGGGCGGGCTTTGGCAAGGTGAGTCAATATGCCGCCCAACCCTGAACCCAAATCCATAAAAGTAAAACCTGAATGGTTTGCGGCACCTGAATTGCTTGCGGCATCAGGTAAGAAATTTTCTATGGCACTGTGTACTTTCTTGCTGGAAAGATACAACGGCACTTGCGAACGAAAGACGCTGCCATACACCAGCAATAAAATCAGAAACGCGCCCAGAAAAAAATAGGTGGGCACATTGACCGACAGCAATAACACCACGGCGGGCGCAAATAACAATTGGATGGCTAACCACCATTTGGCGAGGCCTGAAAAATAACTGAATGTGGCTGCCAGCAAGCCGCATAACAAGGCAAGCAATAAAGGCGAGCTACGCAATCCGGTAACGACGACCAGAAGAAATATGAGCGAGAATGCGAGGCATTGCAGCAGCAGTGCAATAGCAGAGGGTGGGTATTTTTCGAGCGCAGAGTTGAGGTGCATTGCAAGAAGCTTAATTTTTCTTCAGCTGATAGGATAACTTAAGCTCACCTGGATGCAAGTCGGTATCGGATTTAAATGTCTCGGCTTCAAATTTAATGGACTCGGAAATTAAACCTAGCTTAGCGGCGTTATTCACGGTGAGCTTAGCAGCTTGAATTTCGGCAGCATGGTTGGATTTTCCGGCACTTGCGTTCGCTGAGAATAGAGATTCTTTACCGTAGAACATTATTCCGATGAAGGCTAATGTACAAGCCAACCCCGCAGTCTTTATCAGCCCGCTAGTTGGTATGAGATTGTGCAGATTTGTCATCCAATTTTTTTCGGTTACTTTGCTGCGCGTATGATCCATACGCGCACGAAGGCGCGCATTTTCTTGCTCTTTAATCTCGGCTTGCTGTCGCTCCGCCATCGCCACTTGATATACCAGCATTGTTTGGGATTGCGCGGCATGGCGAGCTCGATGCTCTTCGGCAATATGTTGCTCGGTTGCATCTGCCATGAGAGTTTCCGTACTTTTTCGGAGTCTATTGCTGGAGTCAACAATTTCCTTGGCACGATTAATGGCCGCCTGCTCCATCGTAACTTTATCTTGCATGGCTTGCACGGCCAGACGCTCTGCTTCAATGCGAGCCTGCATAGCCAATTCAGCTTCCGCCGCCAGTGCTTTACGTTGCGCCGCTTGTACCAGCAAGCTACGTTCTTGATCGCGTTGAGATTGGATTTGCTCCAGCAATTTTTCCTCAACTTGCTTACGTTCTTCGGCTGCTAATTTCATCTCTTCTGAGATTTTCCTACGTTTGCGCGCCGTCACTACAGCCAAAGACTCGTAACGAATACGCTCCTGCTCAACTGCGGCAGCTTTTTGCTCTTCCTCAATACGCAGCTTCACCATATTTTCTCCCCGTATCATGGCAACACTGCTTGCCTGTTTCGCAGCAATAATTTTTTCGCGGAAGCTGATCGTGGCAATAGTATGGTTACGAATTTTTTCTTTGGTTGCTGTGAGTGCTTGTCTTTCCGCCTCTGCACGAGTCTTGGCTATGTCCATGGCGTGAAGCGCTGCCTGCTCTTTATCCAAGGCGTCCTGAGCGGCCTGTATGTTTAAATTTTTCGTTTCCTCGACAATTTCTTGGGCGCAGACTTCGTGTCTGATCCGCTCGTTATCTGCTTCTATAGCGCGCAATTCCGAGGCCATGCGCTCCTCTATTTCGGCGATGGTTCGCTGTTCGGTTTCGATTTGAATTTCAGCGATGCGATGTGCTTCCCGGTCTAAATCAGCACGTTTTTTTGCAGCAATAGCAGCTTCTTCAAGCGCTTGAGTTTTTTGTTGTGCCGCTAAAATGGCTGCGCGCTCAGCATCCATGCTTAACTCAGTGGCTGAGGATTCATTTTTCAGCGCTTCGGCATATAGCTGCGCGGTTTGTAAGGCAAACTCTTGTTCCAGTTTGGCACGTTTTTCTGCGGCTTGCGCTGCACATAATTCTGCTGCGGCGCTTTTTTTTATTTGTTCTAACTCACGCTGCTCGGAATTTGCCCGGTTTCTAGCGGATTGCATTTTCTCTGCTTCGCTTTGCGCCCTCTGCGTAGCAAGGTCGCGCAAGCGCAATTCAAGTTTTAATCGTTCTTGCACATGGTTTTTTTGGGCTTGCTCAGCCGCACGGCGCTCTGCGCCAGCTTGTGCAGTATTAGCCATGATTTCAGTGATCGCTAACTGATTGGCGAGTATCTCGGCTTCAAATATTTTTTTGGCTTGAAGTTCAGCCTGATATTTACGCTCGGCTAACGCCGCTAGATCATGCTCTGCTTTTGCTTTGTCTTCAGCGGCAACAAGCGCGCTTTGCTCATAATGCAGGCGTTGATTCAGGTCGTCTTGCGCCTGCCGCTCGGCATTTAGTTTTGCCAGAATTTCTTGCTTAAGCTGTGACTCACAAGCTAACTTGTCTTGCAATTCGCGAGTCAGCAGTTTTTCTGCCTCGGTTTTTATTTTAATTATTTCAGCCAGCTCAATTTCGTCACGACACTTCGCCTCAATTTGTGCGGTTAATTCAGCTTCAACCCTTGCGCGTTCTTGGGCTACCTTGCAGGCATGAGCTTCAGCGCGCGCGCGCGCAAAAGCCGAAAGGTCGGCTTGCGTTTCGGCCTCAATACGCGCACGGGCTTCCTGAATGGCTTGAGATTCAGCAATGAATTCTTCGCTGTCGCTGTTAAGGGATCGTATGACGGCTAGTTTTGGCATGATATTGCCCTTTGGCTGCTTAAGGCGCTGATCGCGCCAATCTTCGAGCCTCGATGGATGAGACCCTTGGTTGCAGCAAGATAGCAGTTCGGACGCTCATTAAAACGCAGAACAAAGCGGGAAAATCAGCCTATTTCTGAATAGGGCTATCTCTATGGTTGCAGATTTTGAGGGTCGCGCTTGATTAAAGGCTCGGCTAAGGGAGCAATAATTTCAGGTTTTTTTGATTCGATTTTTACCGCAGGAGAGCTTGGAATAGCGGGAATTGTTATTTGACTTGGATCAGCCAATTGGGGTGGCTGTTGCGTGTTAATTGGATTGATGGCCGGGTTTGTACTCTTGGCCAGGCTTGCATTTTTAGCTAGATTGGTATCTTTAGCCAGGCTGGCGGGCAAGTTGTTGGGTGCAAGTAGCGACGGCAGCATCGGTTTGTTTGGGGGTGCTGGAGGGGCAGGAACCAAGGGGGAGTTCACTGACTGAAAAACGGGTGGGCTGACCTTGATGCTTTCACTTAAGGAGGGAGGTGGAGCTGCACTCAGCTTTAATTGGTAAATCTCCCATCCCTGCCATGAGGCAGCAGCGCTTGCAGTGACCACGAGTATTGCCCACAACCAAGCGCGGCGCTTTTTGTCATGCTTGCGGATTATCTGAATCTTGGCTTTACCAAAAATCGTTTGCTTGATTTTTGCTTCGCCTATGTCAGTCCACACATTCACATTGGGCGGAGAGCTGCTTGCCCGCAACTGGCGGTCAGGAATATAAAACTGTTCGATGGCTCGCCCCATTTTATGCTTCCTCGAATTTTTCAGATCAGTGAAATTTTGAAATTGAGTGGCAACCTCAATGCTGATGCCCGCCCTCACCATGCGTATGCCCATGCGCCAACTCTTCTGCCGTTGCTGCGCGGACTGCGGTCACCGTACCTACAAAACTCAAGGTCTTGCCAGCCAGCGGGTGGTTGCCATCTACCGTCACTTCACTGTCGGTGACATCCACCACGGTAAAGAGAGAATAATCGTCATCGTCGCCACCCTCAGCGCCGCCTTCAAATTGCATACCAATGGCAATTTCATCGGGGAATAAATTTCTGGGTTCTACGCGCACCAAATCATGCTCATACTCTCCAAACGCATCGTCCGGCTCTATGGTTAGGGCACATTTCGCGCCCACATCTTTGCCTTGCAGCGCTTCTTCTACAGTAGGAAAAATTCCATCATAGCCGCCATGTAAGTAGCTGACGGGCTGCTCTGTTCTTTCCAACAACGTACCATTTGCGTCGGACAAGTCGTAGCTGAGTGATACGACGGTATCTTTTGCAATTTTCATTTTATTTCCTTTACCAGGTTAAGAATTTCATCAGCATGGCCGTGCGCTTGAACGCCATAAAAGGCGTGGCGCAATTTTCCAAGCTTGTCTATAACAAAGGTTGAGCGCTGCACCGAAACCTTTTTGTGCCCATCCACTTCCTTGTCGTACAGCACCCCATATTTTTTGCAGACTTTTGATTCTGTGTCAGATAGCAATAATACCGAAAGCCCATATTTGTCGCGGAAGGTGGCGTGGCTCAGGCAATCATCGCGGCTGATACCTATCACCTGAGTGTTAAGGCTGGCGAAATCGTCGTCTAATTTAGAGAATTCATTCGCCTCCATGGTGCAGCCGGGCGTGTCATCTTTTGGATAAAAATATAGAACAATATTTTTCTTGCCGCGCAGTGTCGCCAAATTAAACACTTCCATATCCGCATCGGGCAATTCAAACGGTGGTGCTTCCATCCCAGCTTGTAGCAACATTTATGTTCTCCTCCTGCGTGGTATTTTAACTTAAATTTTTATAGCGCAGTTGCGAACGCTATAATTGTGCGATGAAAAATAATCCTAAAATTCCCGGTGGGTTGCCAATTGGGCTGACAAGTGAGCTGCTAGGTGGGCTAACAATCTCAAAGTTTCTACGTGAATACTGGCAAAAAAAGCCTTTGCTGATACGCCAAGCATTTCCGCAGTTCGAGGGCTTGCTCAAGCCCCGGCAATTGCTCGCTTTGGCTTGCGACGAGGATGCTCAAGCACGTCTGGTGACGCAGCGGCGCGGCCAATGGCAGTTGCAGCATGGACCGTTTGAAACTGGGCATTTTGACAAGCTCGGCAAAGACAGGTGGTCGGTGCTGGTACAGGGCGTGAATTACACCTTGCCCGCGGCCGCCGAGTTGCTCGATCATTTCAATTTCATCCCCCATGCCAGATTGGATGACTTGATGGTGAGCTATGCTTCAGCGGGCGGCGGGGTGGGGCCGCATGTGGATTCTTACGATGTATTTTTGTTACAAGGCGCTGGGCACAGGCGCTGGCAAATTTCTGCACAGCAGGACTTCACCCTGATCGAAGATGCGCCGCTGAAAATTTTGCGCCATTTCAAGCCGGAACAGGAATGGGTGTTGGCGCCCGGCGACATGCTTTATTTGCCACCGCACTATGCACATAATGGTATTGCCGAAGACGACTGCATGACTTACTCCATCGGCTTTCGCGCCCCGTCTTGTCAGGAATTGGCGGAGCAGTTTATGGTGTACATGCAGGATCGCGTCAGCCTTGAGGGGATGTATGCCGACCCCGATCTTAAGCCACAGCAGCATCCGTCCGAAATCAGCTCAGCCATGTTGCAGCAAGTAGAGAAAATTATTCGGCAGGTGCAATGGGGCAAGTCTGACATTGCCGAGTTTATCGGCTGTTATCTCAGCGAACCCAAGCCGCATATTTTCTTTGAGCCGCCGACTAAGTCCCTCAGTCGTGCATCCTTCGAGAAGGCGCTGCATACTCGTGGCGTGACGCTGTCTTTGAAATCGCAGATGCTGTGCCACAAGCACACGGTGTTCATCAATGGCATGGCACATGCTGTTAATGGAGAGGCTTATGCGGTGTTGCGTGTTCTGGCCGACACTCGACGGTTAGATCCAGACGTTCAATTGGTATCGGAGGCGGAGGATCTGCTTTGCCAGTGGTATGCAGATGGTTATATTTCATTCACGCGCCATGGGTAAAAAAACGGGGCAGATTTTCATCTGCCCCGTGAATTGTTGCATCATCAATTATGGGGATGGCTATAGCGTGGGGCAACCAATGGCCAAACAGACAGCCTGACCACCTTGGATTTTCACAATGCCAATGATTCGAGAGTTGTTCAATTCGTTGTACTCCGGGATGACTCCAGCAGGATCAACCACTACTGATATGTAGTTGTAACCCGTTGCCATTGTGCTGGTATTACATATCGTATAACCTGAATCCTGTGCTCCAGCAGCCAAAGATGCCACATTTCTGTTGCAGATTAACACTTTAGGATAGGGCACCGTTTGACCTACTTCCGATTTTTTCTGTGCGTAGATGTTAACGGTAAACGCGCCTACACCAAAAGCACCTATGTTGCTTACGGTATCCCGGACAGCTAATTGGCTGGGATCAAATGCAAAAGATTCACCAAAACTCGCGCTGGAAGATGTTAAATCAACACCCACACGTATCACGGCTCCTGCCGCTTTGACATTGTTGGTCTCATTGAATTCTTGCACCGCAAGGTCAGAATCTACACGCGCTACGATATAGTAGACGCCAGTTTTTGAGCCCGCAGGTAGCGTGCATGCTGTGGTGGTAGAAGATCCCAACAATCCAGCATTCAACCCATTCGTAGTGCGGCTGCAAAACAACGTATCAAGGTTGTCATAAAGATTATTTGACGACAGGTAGTAGCTGATATTGAAAGCCGCAGAGGCTGCGGTACCAAAATTGCGAACCTCGCTCTGCACTGAAATATTCCTTCCTGTTATCGTGGCATTCACACTGGTAATTGTTAAATCCGGCAGCGACACGACCGTAATTCTGGTGGCAGAGCAACGGCTATTATTGTTTTCATTGAGCTCGTTGACCGCATTGCCGGGATCAGCCATGGCGCAGACATAATACATTCCTGCGGGCATGGTCATCGGGATGACCAGGCTGCTGGTTGCTGTGCTCATTGTTGCTTTGGCCAAGGGCGCTACGCTGCGTACGAACGAAATTAACTGATCGTCCACACCGCCGAAACGAGCGTCACGGGAAAGCCGGAAGGCGATCGGAAAGCCTATGCTTGCTGACCCTCCTTGGTTGCGAACCGCATTTGATACCACCAAAGCCGCCCCCGCTCTGACGGAGGCTGTAGTTGCAGCAACAGCAGTCATGACAAGTTCGGGGCTGGCCGGATTGAGTGGTACGGTGCGGGAAATGGCTACAGCCGAAGTGGTTGCACTGGTTGTAGCCGTAGATGCAGGTGGTGGTGGCGGACTCGCTTGAGCATTGGGGTCACCCGCTGCAAATACATTCACGCCATCAGTTGCGATCCCACTGCTGCTAGTCACTGAAAACAAGAGCTGGTCTGGTATCACGGCGCAAATGCCTACATTAATTGTTCCAGACGGATAGTCGCTGCACGAGCTGGTATTCACCAAGTAAACCCCGCCATTCGGATAGACCGACAGCAACGCACCATCTACCATCTCCACATCTATGCTGGCAGAGATATTGAAAGTGGCCAATTCGCTGCCGCTGTCAGGATCCAAGAATCGGATCAACGGCGAACCCGCATTGTCTGTCACCAGCAAGCGTCCGTCGTATCCCAAGCCGACTGGATCCACCAGGGTCGGCGTGACCAATGTATTCAACAAATTGCCTGTTTCATCCAGCATCTTGATGGTTGCGGGTGTTGTTGAGCGATCCAGCACATAAAACGACCCGCCAACACTGGTGATGGCGGCGTAGTTGCCACCCAGTGGATAGCTGGCTTCGACCACGCCGCTGGCCGTATCAATCAGAGCCAATATCGGCTGTGCTGCTAAATCTGTAGCCAAGGCCACCACATGATCACCCATATGGGTCAGACCCTGGACAGATGCCAATGCGGGATTGAGCAAGTTATCTACCGGAATCAGATTCGATCGTTTTACATAGATGGGACGGCTGAGCGGGCTATTGATTCCGGTCTTGGCTGCCGCTTCCGTGCTATCGGCAAAGCCATCATTGTCATCGTCAGTATCTGCAGTATTGTCCACACCGTCATTATCGGCATCTAGGTCTCTAACATCCGCTACGCCATTGTTGTCGTCATCGTTGTCAATGCTGTCAGGCGTACCGTCGTTGTCGTCATCCGCATCTTCGCTGTCAGAAATGCCATCATTATCATCATCCACATCGGTGCAGTTGCTGTTGCCGTCATTATCTAAATCACCGGCAATCTCATCATCCACCAAGCCATTTTGATCGTCATCTATGCCATTGCATGTTTCTATTTCATCAATGCCGTTGCCGTTGTCATCATCATCACTTACATCGGCCTCGCCATCATTGTCATCGTCAGCATCACGGCAACTTGGGGTGCCATCACGATCAGCATCAAAGCCTTCGTCGAGCAGCCCGTCGGAATCATCATCCACGCCGTTACACAATTCCACCTCGGCCACGCCGTTGTTGTCGTCATCCGGGTCTATTGCATCGGGAATGCCATCGTTGTCGTTGTCTAGGTCGGTGCTGTCGGGTAGGCCATCATTATCATCGTTGGCATCCGCACAATTTTTTTGGCCATCGTTGTCCAGATCGGCAAAGCCTTCATCGGTCGCGCCATCATGGTCATCGTCCAGGCCGTTGCAAAATTCCTGCTCGGGGATGCCGTCGTTATCGTCGTCAATATCCAGCGCATCCGGCGCACCGTCATCATCGTCATCCCGGTCATTCGCATCCAATATGCCGTCGTTGTTGTCATCGGTATCGGTTGCATCAGGAATGCCATCATTATCGTCGTCTGCATCTATCGCGTCTGACGAGCCATCGTTGTCGTCGTCACCATCCGCAATGTCAGATATACCGTCACCGTCATCATCCGCATCCCGACTATCCTCGATACCGTCGCCATCATCATCGGTATCTACGCAATTAGCTTGACCATCGAGGTTAAGATCGGGAAAGCCTTCGTCTGTTAAGCCGTTTAGGTCATCATCTACACCATTGCAAATTTCTACCGAGGCATAAGCGTTGGTGCTGTAACCGGCGCCCAAAAAAAGTCCCGCAGAAAAAAGTCCCACAGAGAGCAGGAAGGCCAATGTAAAACGGTTGAGTTTGTTTGCTATTGATGTGGTGTGCATTTTTGCTTCCCCCTAAAAAATTGTATTGGATGCTTGCAACGCTGAGAAAATTTATAAGACACTGAAAATAAGCACAAATCATGCCTGTGCTGAATGTGCGTGAAATGGCGTTAAATCACGGCTACGGCGCTTTACTCGACCGGGAAAATAGAAAATTAATATTGCTTCTGAGAACCCCCCCTGAATTCCCAATAACAGGAAATATTGAACTGAGCAAGAGAATGTCAGGCAATGCAGGACCCACGAATTTTTTAAAGTTGCCTTTGCTCAATCACACAGCCCCCCGCCAAATACAACTGCCTGCCACAGCGTCGCGCCAGCGCCTCATCATGGGAGACCAATATCAATGTGGTGCCCTGCGCTTTATTCAACTCCAGCATCAAATCTATAATCTGCGCGCCAGTTGCAGCATCCAGATTTCCGGTCGGTTCATCCGCAAACAGAATTTTTGGCTGAGTAACAAAAGCGCGCGCGATGGCTACGCGCTGTTGCTCACCGCCGGAGAGGTGTTTGGGCAGGTGATGCATGCGCTCGCCTAAACCCACGCGCTGCAGGGCCTGCATAGCCCGCTCGTGGGCATTGGATGCGCCATGTAACTCCAGCGGTAACATCACATTTTCCAGTGCAGTCAAAGCGGGCAACAACTGAAAAGACTGGAACACGAACCCCGCCAAACGGCCACGTAGGTGTGCGCGGCCATCTTCATCAAAGGAAAAAAGATCGGCTCCGTCGAGGAGCACTTTGCCGCTGCTCGGATTATCCAGCCCGGCCAGCAGCCCCAGCAGGGTGGATTTGCCCGAACCGGATGCGCCAAGTATGGCAAGGCTGTCACCCGCTTCCACAGAAAAATTGACATCCTGTAAGATGTGCAAGGATTTTCCGCCACTTTCTGCTTGCTTACTTAAATTTACTGCCTGCATAATTATTGCCATGAAATTTTCCGTCTTTCTTCGATTAGTTTTGCTGAGCATTTGCTGCTTGTTGCCCGGCATGAGTATCGCGCAACCACAAACCATATTGGTATTTGGCGATAGTTTATCAGCCGCTTACGGTATGCCACGCGAGGCGGGTTGGGTCAACCTGCTACAGATGGAGCTGCAACGCAGCCACCCGCAATATCAGGTGGTGAACGCCAGCATCAGCGGCGAGACTGCCGCTGGGGGGCGGCAACGCATCGCGTCTGCATTGCGCCAGCATCACCCGGCCATAGTCATTCTGGAACTGGGTGCTAACGATGGTTTGCGTGGCACACCGCTTAAAAACATTGAAGCTAATCTGAAATTCATCATGCAGCAATCCAGCCAATCAGGCGCAAAAATATTGTTGCTGGGAATTCAATTGCCGCCAAATTATGGACTGCAATATACCGCTCGCTTCAAAGCACTCTATCCGAAATTGGCACAACGATACGGCTCTGCTTGGGTTCCATATTTTTTGGAAGGAGTCACGTTGCAGCAATTTCAGGCTGACAATCTGCATCCTGCTGCCGAGGCGCAGCCGCAGATCATGCGCACCGTGCTGAAAAAATTGCAGACGTTGTTGAATTAACTCCCAACTCTTTTTACTCGTTCTGGCAGCGCCAGTGCAGCTATGCCCAAAAAAACTGCAAACCATAAAGTAACTACCCTGATTAGCACAGTTGCAGCAACTGCCTCAGGCTGTCCGATGCCGTTCAGTAACAGTAACGCCACCATGCTGGCTTCTGTTCCACCCAGCCCGCCGGGCAAGAAAGTCAGCGCACCGACCAACATGGAAAAAGAATAGATGAACAGCGCGGTTTGCAATGAAATGTTGCTGCCCAGAGCATGCATTATGTAGTAGAAAGCCACCCCCTCTGCACCCCAGGCTATCAATCCAAGCGTGATGCTATAAAGCAACATCGCTGGGCGAAAACAACGCCCGGAGTGCAGCACAATTTCGATTGCAGAAGCGACAAAATGCGCCGGGCGAGCGGGCAATCTGATTCGGGCAATATTTTTGAGTGCCAGCAACCAGGTGGTTTGCTGGAGGATGAACAGCACAGCTAATATAATTACAGCAAGAATCAGTACCAGCAGTTGCGCGGGTGGGTAAACTAACAAACCGATTCCGACCAGCAGCAGCATGCTGATCAGATTAGATAGCTGATCTGAAAAAAATGCCGCCAGGCTTTGCGGATAGGGGATGCCATGATGTTTGAGGAATACGCTGCGTATCGTTTCGCCCACCTTGCCTGGCAGTATGGTCAGGCCGAACCCGGCGATGTAGATACGCAAGCTTTCCGGCATATAGACACGATAGCCCAACACAGCAAGAAATTTTTGCCAGCGCACAAAGCGCACACCGTAGTTAACCAGCGACAGTGCGAGTGCAATGGCAATGCCGAACCAGCCGACACGAACGATAGCAGCCACAACTTCATGCCAGCCGCCCCATATTGAAAACACCAGATAAGTAACCGCGCTCAGCAACACTGTCAGCAGCAGCGCCCGGAAGTGTCCTTTACTCAATGTGGGATGCGAGTGGGGTTGACCCATGCTCAGGCAATCAACCAGAGTGTGGTGGCCAGCCACAAACTGGCCGCGATCAGCAGATGCGGGTCGCGCACCAGATCATGTGATGGATCGCCGCCCTGACTTTGGTGGTGTAGCAAATAGATGTAGCGAAATACGCCGTACAGCACGAAGGGCACGGTGTAAATCAGGTTAGGCGTATGGTGAATGCGTATGGTGTCCGGGTTCATCGTATAGAGGCTGTAGCTCATAATCAGGCCGGTGGCAGTGATGACGATCAACTTATCCAGCAACACCGGACTATAATCTTCCAACACTTTGCGGTGTGCGGCTCGGTCTTCGTTCAGCGCAATGATCTCAGCGCGACGCTTGGCGAAGCCCAAGAACAGCGTCACCATCAGGCCGCACAGCAACAGCCATTGCGAGGGCAGAATGCCCACGCCCAGCGTACCGATGAGGATGCGTAGCATGAAGCCGGTGGCGATAATAAATACATCCAGTATCACAACATGCTTGAGTCGGTATGAATACGCTATGTTCATCAGCGCATATCCCGCCAGAATAATGAGCGCGGTGGACGAGACCACATAGGCTAGCCCCAACCCCAGCAGCCCCAGCAGTGCGGCCAAAATGCTGGCTGAGAAAACGGATACCGTTCCTGCGGGTAGCGGTCGCAGACATTTTTTTGGGTGACGTTTGTCCTGTTCCAGATCAACGATGTCGTTCAGGGTGTAGATCGCGCTGGACACAAAGCAGAAGGCCATGAAAGCAATGACCACTTGCCCGACTAGATGAGTGTCATGCCAAGCATGACCGAACAACAGGCCGATAAACACGAAGGTGTTTTTTACCCATTGGTAGGCGCGCATCAAACGCAGTAATTCAAATAAAGTTTTCATGTTCCTCGCTGATATTCGATATTGGGCATTTTCCGATAAAACGCATAATCGGCCGTGGCCAATAATTCCTTGTCGCCCCGGCTATCACCGTAAGCATAGAGGGTATAACCGCTCCTTGCACCCAGTAGCGCTTCCAGTCGTCTGACTTTTTCGGCGCCGAAACAATTTTCCCCCAACAGCTTTCCGGTGGTGCGGTCATCTGCCAGTGTTTCCAGACGGGAAGCCAGCACCTCATCGAATCCGGCTTGTATTGCCCAGGGCTTCACATAAAATTCCAGCGATGCACTGATCACGATACAGCGGTGGCCCTGCTTTTTGTGCCAGTCGAAGCGGCTCATTGCCTCGGGTCGGATCAGTCCATGCAGTTCATGCTCGGCAAACTGCGCCGCTTGCTCGCGCAATCTCCCTATAGCCATCCCCCCCAGAGTTTGGGCAAGCACCCGTTCTTTGGCAATGTCATTGCGGAGCATGCCCAAACCATATGCCGTCAACGTGGGTGCGAGAATAAGTGCGTGACGCATCACTGCTGAAGTGCCAAGCGCATACCTCAGGAACGGCAGCAGGGTGTCGCGCCGCGTCAACGTGCCGTCGAAATCGAATGCTGCCACGACCGGCTTGTTCATTCCACCTGTGCTCACAATTTCATCCGTTTGAAAATTGGCTCAGGAATGTGTTTGATGATGAGCATGATGTAGCGCCAGAACCAGGGCAGATAAACCACATCCGCCGATTTTTCTAACGAGCGCACGATGCTTTCACCTATGCTTTGAGGCGTAGCCACCAAAAATAATCCGGGCAATCCATAGGTCATGGCTGTATCCACAAAACCAGGTTTGATAGTGATGACACGCACACCGCAGGCATACAAGCGGTTACGTAACCCTTGTAAATAAAGGCTGAGTGCACCTTTTGCAGCACCATATACATAATTGCTTTGTCTGCCGCGATCTCCCGCAACCGAGGAGATGCCGATGATAAAGCCGCGTTGCTGTGATTCGAAATGATCGGCGCACTGGCTAAGAATGGAAGCTGCGCCAGTGAAATTGGCTGCGATAATTTTTGAGCCTGCGCTGAAATCACGCGCTGCCTGCTGGTCGCCGAGATAACCGAAAGCCAGCACCACGCCGGAAAGATTGGGCAGGGCTACAAGCACACCCTTGAAAAATTCCTTGTGGCTAGCCGTTGCTTCTGCGTCAAACAAACCGTATTGCACTGGGGTGTCGTAGCGCAGATGAATATCTGCTGCGATACGCCGCAACTCTTCTGCGTCGCGTGAGGCTAGATACAAAGTTGCGCCGCGCGCGGCGAAAGCAGCGGCAGTCGCGCGCGCGATGGCCGAGGTGGCACCGAGTATCAGCACTGCTTCATTCATAGCGTATTACCGCTTATTTCCAAGCGCCGCGACAAGCTGGAGGTGAAAATGTTTTTTGGGTCAACAGCGTTTTTGATGTTGAGCCATTCAGTGTGGCGCGGGTACATAGCGCGGAACGATGCGGCAGAAAGCCGCGCATCTTTGGCCAGATAGACGCGCCCGCCGTGCTGCAATACGATCTCGTCCAATTTATTTAATAGCATGAACAGCCCTTCATCGCGTAGCGGCAAATCCAGCGCCAATGTGTAGCCTGCCATCGGAAATGATAACAGCCCCGCACCCTGCGCGCCCAATCGCTTCAATACTGCAAGGAAAGAAGGGCGTCGGCTTGCAGAAAGCTCACCTAGCAATTTTTGAATGCCCGAAAACGCGGTCGCGGAGGGAATCGCACATTGATACTGCACAAAGCCGCGCTTTCCATACATGCGGTTCCAGTTTTTTATCGAATCCAAGGGGTAAAAATAAGGATCGTAGCCGCATATAAATGGCTGATACTTTCTGCTCTCACGCCAGTAAAACAGGGCATTGAAGGCGGAGATGGTTGCCGGGTTCAGCATCCATGCCGCAAAGTCGAACGGGATATTTCGGCTGCGTGTTGGTTTGTCAAAAGTGTGGAAGTTGACCGGCAACTCTTGCGCTCGTGCATGGTGACCGCACATGGCGATGCCGCGCCCCAAGTTTTTTCCGGTGGACAAGCTGTCTATCCATGCGACGGTGTATCTATCATCCATAGCAACATCTTCCAGATGATGAAAAAGTTGCTCCAGATTTTTGGCGGCGTGATGACGAACTATCACCTGTGAATTGGCAATCGGTATCAGCTTGAATTTTACCTCGCCTATGATGCCGGTCAGTCCCATACCACCCACCGTCGCCCAGAACAGATCGGGCATTTCAGTCGGGGAGCAGGTTACACTATTGCCATCAGCCAGAATCAACTCGATGGACAAAACATGATTGCCAAATGATCCCTCATGGTGATGGTTCTTGCCATGCACGTCTGCCGCTACACAGCCGCCTAGCGACACAAACTTTGTCCCTGGTGTCACCGGCAGAAACCAGCCCTTGGGCACGATGACCGCCAGTATTTCCGCTAGTGTCACTCCGGCCTCGGCACGCAAGATGCCCTGTTTCATATCGAATTCCAGCAGTCGGTTGACGCGCTCGGTCAACAGCACGCGCCCGCTTTCATTTAGTGCCGCATCGCCATAGCTACGACCCTGTCCCCGTGCTATCAGGCTGGCCGCATTCGGACGCAAATCGGCATAGCGCTCTGGGCGTTCCAGTTCGCAAGATTGCACTGGATAGCGCCCCCAGCCGGATAGCGGTGTAACGAGCGTGGGCATTAAATAGATTCCTTCGGGAAATATTTTTCGCAGAAATAGCAGGGCGCATGTGGCAAATACTCCGGGATTGCGTAGTGTTTGTTCTTGATCTGCATGAGCACTTGTTCCTTGTAACTTTCATAATCGAAGTTATAACCTAGCACGAGATACAGCGTCGTGCCATGCAGATCGAATTGTTTGCTTTCGACGCTCTGAAAATACGGTATATATTGCATCAAGTCGGGAGCCGTTTTTTTAAGGATCAAAATATTACGCCCCCGGAACTTTCGAAAGTCGGTGATGATGTCATCCTGACGTGCGTGATGCGACCCTTCTCCGAACACGAAAAAATTTCTGCCATAGTGATAGGAAATAATCGCGGCAGCCGTGTAGCCATCGGCTGCCAACAGAAAATTCTGCTCCTCATAAGGTCGTATTTTTTCGACGATGGCATCGTTGTGGAGCATGAATACCAGACCGTTGTATAGCTTATTTTGCTTCCAGATTTCCAGGGGCAAAAACGCGATGATTACGATGACAAGCAAGTGCGCCGCGCTGAACCACACCATAAACTTGAGTGAGCGCTGCAATTCATCACGAGACAGGATCTGATGTAACAACAGATATAAAAATGGATAGAAGGCCAACACCCAGTGCAGGCCGATGATTTTTTTTAGGGACAACAAGGTAAAGATTGCCATTGGCAGCAGCAAGGCGAAGGCGAATAGCTCGAAGCCGCTGTTTCGTAATTTCTGCCTGAGTTCGGCGCGATTTTTAAATAAATAATAAACGATGGGCGGAGTCATCAAATAAAGTTGCGTGGCTAGGAAAATGGCGACCTTGCCCAGTGATGCCTGTTCGCCTTCGTTACGGTTGTAAAGGTTGAACAGAATATTGTCCCAGCAATGGGTGTAGTTCCAATACAGGTTGAGCAAGGCGAACGGCAGCGCAGCCAATAACAGCAGGAACAATCCCTGTATCTTGGGTTTGGATTTTTCAGGTTTAGATTTTTTGGGAAAAATAAAATACGCCAGATACCCAAGTAGGAGTAGCACGGAAAAATATTTGGACAGAAAGGCCAGACCCAGAAAAACGCCTGACAGCACATACCAGAGGCGATGATTTTTTTGTAGCGGGGTTTTTTGTAACGCTTGGTACAAGGAGGCAACGGACAGAAAAACAAACAGGATCAGCGGTGTGTCCGTGACGATCAGCACGTTCAATAAGTTGATCGGCGAGATCAAGAACAGGGTGGCAATCAGTGCAGCATTAATTTCATCCAGTGGCTTGAGCAGTCGGTAGATGCCGTAGCCTATCGCCGTGGCCAAGAGTATGGCGGGCAAGCGCAACAATACTTCCGAATTGCCCAGATACAGCAGCACATGCAATATCCAGCCGACCATGGGCGGGTGGTCGTAATAACCAAAATCCAGATGCTGAGCCCAGACGATGAAATAAGCCTCATCGCCCGACATGGGCAAGATGTATGCAAGAACAAGCTTGATAGCAAGCGTCGCCAGCAACGCGAACTTAAACCCAGATTCCGCACTTATTTGTAGTGTGGAATTCATGTGAACGCCTCTAAAAATTTAGATTGTTAGCGTAGTGAAACGCCAGCATTTTGCGTGGAAAATCCCGGCAATGCACTCGCCACGCCTGCGCCAAATCGTTTGGCCATCCGCTCAGCAAAGCCCTCGTGGGTGGTAAAGTCTATGATGTTTTCGGCTTTGATGACATCACGCGCCACGCTTTCTACGCTGCCCATGGCATCCGCCAGACCCAGCTCTATACTTTTCTGTCCAGTCCAGATCAGGCCACTAAATGTATCCGGCGATTCTTTCAGACGTTTGCCTCGTCCCTGTTTTACCACGTCAATAAATTGTTGGTGAATTTCGGTCAGCATTTTATGCACATGTTCTTGTTGTGCCGGGTTGATGGGTGAGAATGGATCAAGGAAACCCTTGTTCTCACCCGCAGTCATCAAACGACGCTCAACTCCCAACTTTTCCATGGTGCCGGTAAAACCAAAACCATCCATCAGCACGCCGATGGAACCGACCAAACTGGCTTTATTCACAAAAATTTTGTCTGCCCCAGCCGCCACGTAATAGCCGCCGGAAGCGCAAATGTCTTCTACTACTGCATACAATGGCACGTTGGGATGCTGGGCGCGCAGACGACGGATTTCATCATTGATGTTGCCCGATTGCACCGGGCTGCCACCGGGGCTGTTGATGCGCAGAATAATGCCTTGCGTATTCTTGTCCTTGAACGCATCTTGCAAACTGCCCATTATATTTTCAGCACTGGCGGCTGTATCCGGCGCGATTACGCCATACATCTCGATCAACGCCGTATGCTTGCCACCCAGCGAATTTTCAGCTTTTCCGCCTACCCAGCCCATAGCCAGAAACAGCACGATAAACAAATAGCCGAAGGTCAGCACCTTGAAAAAAATCCCCCAATGCCGTGCCCGGCGCTGCTCTTGTAGAGCCGACATGGCCAGTTTTTCCAGTACGCCACGTTCCCAATTATTGTTTTGCTCAGACATGTTTGATCCTCAAATAAACGGCCAGCAGTATATCAGGCGTACTGTTTCAGCCACGCACGCAGCGCCACAAAATCATCCAGCAAGGCCAGAGGGTGCAATGCGCGTAATTGATCCTCTGGATGAGCGCCATGCGTCATGCCTATGGCATCCACGCCTGCGTTAATGGCCATCTGCAGATCATGCGTGGTATCGCCCACCATCAATGTTTGCTTAGGCTCAACATCCAGCTCGGCCATAATCTCATGCAGCATCGCCGGATGGGGTTTGGAAAAAGTTTCGTCAGCAGTGCGCGAGGTGTGAAAGTAGGATTGCATAGCGCTGGCTTGCATCGCCCGATTCAATCCGTGGCGACTTTTGCCAGTGGCTACAGCCAGACTATATCCAGCGCTGCGTAGCTCTACGATTGTTTCTTGCGCCAGCGCAAACATAGGCATGGCATTTTCCTGTGCCAGAAAATGATGGCGGTAGCGTTCTGACAGCGGGTGATACATTGTTTCCGGCGCATCTGGAACTGCGTGGCGTAGCGCCTGAGTTAAGCCCATGCCGATCACATGCCGCGCTGCTTCATCGCTGGGCACAGTCAAACCCAAATCGCGACAGGCTGATTGTATGGAGCCGGCTATAACAGCCGTCGAATCCATCAACGTGCCGTCCCAATCAAACACTATCAAATCATATCGCTTGGTCATCGTTCACAATCAAAAAATCAAGGCGCGGATTTTATCACCTTAGGACTGTTCACCCAAAACATGTGCCACAATACAAGCATGAAACAGAACATGAGCTATTACTTATTATATTGCCGCCCCGGCTTTGAGCAGGACTGCGCGCAGGAAGCCTTGCGTCAGGCGAAGCAACAAAATCCCATCATAGGTGTAACGCAACCTGCCATCGTCGGCGATAGTGGCTATGTAGTCGTTGCGCTCAACGATCAGCGATTACATTATCGAGAACTGATTTTTGCGCGCCAATTGATCCGCTTGCATCACACCATCGCGGCTCTACCCGATCGGGATCGCCTGACGCCGATACTGAATGCCATTGCCGATATGCCTGGCACATTTGCTACGCTGTGGCTGGAAGCTCCCGACACGAATGCGGGTAAGTTGTTATCAACTTTTACCAGGAGATTTCAGCCGCTGCTGGAGACTGCGCTGCGCGAAAAGGGGAGGTTGCGAGACCATACCAAAAGTCCCGTTCGCCCTGAGCCTGTCGAAGGGCATGATGATGCCACCGACCTAAGAAAGGCTTCGACAGGCTCAGCCCGAACGGAGAATTTTGCGCGTCTGCATATTTTCTTCCCCGATAAATCTTCTGTGCTAATCGGCAGCAGCGACCCGCAAAACAGCGCAGACGTCATCATGGGCATCGTCCGCCAATCCATGCCCGCCGAAGCGCCGAGCCGCTCCACCATGAAACTGGCCGAAGCAATTGAAGTGTTCATGGATCGCAGCGAACAGACGCGTTTGTTACGGCAAGGGATGCAGGCCGTGGATTTGGGTGCAGCACCGGGCGGTTGGACTTGGCAACTGGTTCAGCGCGGTATGCGCGTCACTGCGGTGGATAATGGCTCGATGAAAGGTGTGCTGGTAAATCATCCGCTTGTGCAGCATCTCAAGCAGGATGGCTTCAAATACGCGCCGCGCAAAGCGGTAGATTGGCTGGTGTGCGATATGGTTGAGCAACCCTCCAAAGTGGCCACGCTGATAGGCACATGGTTTGTGTCAGGCTGGTGCAAACATGCAATCTTCAATTTGAAACTGCCGATGAAGCAGCGCGTCACCGCACTGGACAGCGCATTAGGCGGCATCCGTCAACGACTGGATGAAGAAGGCATCAACTGCCGCATGATGGCGAAACAGCTTTACCATGATCGCGAAGAAGTGACGGTGTTTTTGACGCGCAGCAAACATTAATCAGCCTGATTATATTTTCAAATTTAATTCTTTATGAGCGAACCCCATTCCCGGCGCGCAGGTTTGATTGCGGTTTTTTTTACCATTTGTATTTGGACTGGTTTCATCTTGGTCAGTCGTCATGGCGGCAAAGGCGTATTAACCGGCTGGGATGTGACCGCGTTGCGATTCGGTGTCGGCGCGCTGATCGCGCTGATTTTTCTGCCGCGCGTAACCTTGCCGCCGTATAAAGTGATCCTGCTATTTTCAATATTCGGCGGCATGGGTTACGCCGTCGCCGTGTATGTGGCTTTTCGCCTGGCACCGGCTGCCCACGCTGCGGTTCTGCTACCCGGCGCGCTGCCCTTTGCCACCGCCGTGATTGCTTGGCTATGGCTGCGACAAAGCCCATCACCCGCACAACGCATGGCACTGCTGCTGGTTTTTATCGGCATTGCCTTAACCGCCGCCGACACTTTTTCCCACGGCGCACACCTGACCGGAATGCAAATACTGGGCGACCTGCTGTTTCTTTGCGGTTCTTCTTTATGGGCGGTGTTCACCCTGCTACTACGCCGCTACCCCATGTCACCGCTCACCGCCGCAGTCAGCACTACCTTGGGCAGTGCAATTTTGTATGTGCCTGTGTGGTGGCTGTTCCTGCCCAGCACATTGGGTCAAGCACCTGTCTCAGAAATTTTTATGCAGGCAGTCTATCAAGGGGTGTTGGTCGTCTTCGTTGCAATGTTGCTCTACACTTTTGCAGTGCGTAGTCTGGGTGGACAAACCGTGGCGCTGCTGATGGCTATCGTGCCCGGACTTTCTGCGCTTGCTGCTGTACCTGTTTTGGGGGAGCCACTTTCTTTGCTTACCTTGGCAGGGTTGGGGGCGGTGACGGTGGGGGCGATGCTGGGGGCGCGTGGAGCTCGCTAGATCAAAGCCGCCGGGGGTAGCCCGGCAGCTAGTCACTTTTCTTGTCTTGCCAAGAAAAGTAACCAAAAGAAGTCGCCCCCGGTTTGCCGCCGCTTCGCGGTTCCCTCGATCAGCCGCAAGCAAGCGGGGCTGCGCAACTCGACCTCGCGGCTACGCCGCTCGGGACTCGAACAGTGCTCGCCTAAACCTCCGTTTACTTACGGCTGATCGAGGCGGCGCACAGGGGAGGAGAAAGCGAAAACCCTAAATCTTTAAATCGTAAGGTGGGCACGCTGTGCCCACCATCTGTTCATTTGCCGCGTGGCCACAAAATTGTGCCCACCCTGCCGGGCTGCTATTGGGAAACACGGAACGCAGCAATCAGCTCATAAGAGACGTTTCAATAAAACTATGAACCACGATCGTATCGTTATGGGCTGGTCAGCCACCCTATTACGGAGTCGGAGACGGCCTGCCCTTTGTTAACTAAACCCATAAGTGAATTAGCCATTCGATCAGCCTTAACAAATTCCTCACCTGCAACCTTTAAGGAGCCCCACACACCATATACTTTGGAAGATTTTTCTGTGTCCTCATTTGTTGCGCTGGAAATATCATCAGCATGTGCAGCCCAGTCAGCAAGCCCTTCCGTAAATGCCTTTTTAATAGCTGAGCCACCTGCAATTGGATAATTCTGAATAGCATTTTCTATTATGGCAAGCTGACCTAAAAGGAATTCATACATTCCTTTTGATAAAGAGCTATTTTCAATTTCTAACTTAATTTCATGAATAGACGAAAGAATATTTTCTAATTCTGTTGGATCAATATCAGGTTCTGATGGGAGAATATCTGAGCAATACTTCAATGCCAAAATGGTGTCATCGTGAAGGTTGCTTTTAAAATTCCCCCATGGGGAGGCGAGATTATTTACTGCAATTGTATTTCTGACTCTCTGAAGATAAGGCTCATATAGATCACTGCTAAATGTAGTTCCCCTCATTAATTTTTGAAGCAAATCTAATTCATTACGAACAAATCGTAATTTTTCGTAAACCTCATGGGAGTCTAATCTCGCCACCTCTTGATCTAAACCAAGAACCTCACCCCACGCTTCACCCATAGGCTGTTGGTCGGGCATGGCTTTAATCTGGTGAACAAGATTTAAAATACGTTTTGCTGGATTGGTTAAATCCTTCATAAACACTCCTTATTGCTCATAACGTCTGAAAATATAAAACCGCAAAGTACGACTTTTGACTGCCTTAGTGGGTCGATCAATGTACGCATAATAAATGCAAATGAGTTTACTTCTTTTACTTGGCTCAAACATTTATATAAACCTCAAATGTCTGCTCTGCAGCCCGGTAGGCAGGGCACGATTTTGTGCCATGCGGCAATTCAATAGATGGTGGGCACACCGTGCCCACACCCGTAGGGCGGCAAACCGGGGCCGCCTTTTCTTGGGTTACTTTCTTTTGGCGACGCAAAAGAAAGTGACTAGCTGCCGGGCTACCCCCGGCGAAGTTGGTTTTAGTTATTCATGCTTCGACAGGATCAGCACGAACGGCCATGATGTATCAGGCGTTGCCGATGCCGCGCGTCGGCAATTTAATCTGCCGCGCAAATTCCAGCATGCGCTCGATAGATACCTTCGCGCTTCGTCCGATAGCAGGATCAATGTGGATTTCATTCAAGCCATTTTCCAACACTGCCGCCAAATTTTCCAAGCCGTTCATTGCCATCCACGGGCAGTGGTTGCAGCTGGTGCAAGTCGCACCGTGACCCGCAGTGGGCGCTTCCAGAAATATTTTGTCGGGCGACAGCGTACGCATTTTGTGCAGGATGCCGTTATCAGTAGCGACAATAAATTCGCTTGCGTCCAGTGTCTGCGTAGCCTTGATAAGCTGCGTGGTGGAGCCCACCACATCGGCCAGTTGCACCACCGCGCGCGGCGATTCTGGGTGTACCAACACTTTGGCTTGTGGATGCTGTGCTTTGAGTTCTATTAGTTCCTGACTCTTGAATTCATCATGTACCACGCATGAGCCCTGCCACAGCAGCATATCGGCACCGGTCTGTTCCTGCACGTATGCGCCCAGATGCCGATCTGGTGCCCACAGGATTTTCTCGCCGCGCTCATGCAGATATTTGACGATAGGCAGCGCGATGGAGCTGGTCACCATCCAGTCGGCGCGCGCCTTGACCGCTGCGCTGGTGTTGGCATACACCACCACCGTGCGATCGGGGTGGGCATCGCACAAGGCAGCAAACTCGTCTGCCGGACAGCCCAGATCAAGTGAGCATTCTGCTTCCAGGTCAGGCATCAGCACTTTTTTTTCTGGATTGAGTATTTTGGCCGTCTCGCCCATGAAGCGTACTCCGGCCACGACGATGGTCTTGGCCGGATGCTCGTGGCCGAAGTTGGCCATGTCCAGTGAATCGGACACCATGCCGCCAGTTGCTTCGGCCAGGTCTTGCAAGTCTGGATGAACATAATAATGTGCCACCAGCACTGCATCCTGTTGCTTGAGTAATTTCTTGATGCGCGCGATTAGTTCAGTCCGTTGTTGCGGATTAGGTTCGTGTGGTTTTTTCGCCCACGCACGCTCTGTGCTGCAAACTGTGTTGCCACGGGGATGGTCGTAAGCGATGGAAATAGTTAATTCAGGCATGACTCACTCTTTCTGGCAATAGCAAAATCGCCGCGCGGTTGCTGGGTGAAAACACCTTTTCCGCCGCCGCTTGCCACGGCAACCACATATAACTTAAATGCTCGCGTGGCGACAGTTGAACAGGTAACTTGCCGGGCAATTCCAGGCCGAATACATGCTCAGTGTTGTGCATGGTGCCGGGCGGATAGCGATGCTGCCACTTGGGGTAAATGTCGTACACGTTTTTAAGCTGCCAATCTGTCAGCACATACTGCGCCGCATCCAGCCCGGTTTCTTCCCCTGCCTCGCGCAGTGCTGTTTCGCGTAAGGACTCTTCTCCATCACGGCTACCGGTGACCGATTGCCAGTAGCCGGGATGGTCGGCGCGCTCTAGCAACAGCACTTCCAGAGCAGAAGTGTAAATCACCACCAGAGTGGAGACGGGTTGTTTGTACGGCATCAACTTGGCAATATCTAACTCTTGCTTGTTTCCACCACCGCTGGCTGGCGCAGACGAATATGCAGTTCACGCAACTGCTTTTCATCCACCGCGCTAGGCGCTTGCGTCAACAAACATTGCGCGCGTTGAGTCTTGGGGAAGGCAATCACATCGCGTATGGATTCCGAACCAGTCATCATGGCCACGATGCGATCCAGGCCGAAGGCCAGCCCGCCGTGAGGTGGCGCGCCGTATTGCAGGGCATCCAGCAAGAAACCGAATTTGAGTTGTGCTTCTTCCGCGTCTATGTTGAGCGCGCGGAATACTTGACTTTGCACGGCTTCCTTATGGATACGCACCGAGCCACCGCCAATTTCCGAACCGTTTAGCGCCAGGTCGTAAGCCTTGGCCAGACACTTGCCCGGATCAGTTTCCAGCAGTGCCAAGTGCTCATCCTTGGGCGCAGTGAACGGGTGATGGCAGGCGTTCCAGCGTTTATTTTCTTCGTCGTACTCGAACATGGGGAAGTCCACCACCCACAACGGCATCCAAGGAGTAGCAGTGAGGTGATTTTTTTCGTGGCCGATTTTGCAGCGCAGCGCACCCAATGCGTCGTTGACGATTTTAGTTTTGTCTGCCCCGAAGAAAATAATGTCGCCGTTCGCCGCACCGGTGCGTTCGATAATAATTTTCAGCGCCGACTCGTTGAGGTTCTTGACAATGGGCGATTGCAATCCGGTTTCGTTCAACTGCGTGACATCATTGACCTTGATGTAAGCCAGTCCTTTTGCGCCGTAGATGGTGACAAACTTGGTGTAGTCATCTATCTCGCCGCGTGTGAACGCCGCACCGCCCGGCACACGCAACGCTGCCACGCGCCCGTCGGCCTGATTCGCTACGGTAGCGAACACCTTGAATGCCACGTCCTTTACTGCATCGGTTACTTCGGTTAATTCCAGCGTCACGCGCAGATCCGGCTTGTCGGAACCAAAGCGCGCCATCGCCTCGGCATACGTCATGCGCGGGAACGGGTTGGGTAGTTTGACCTCAAGCACCTCCTTGAACACGGTGCGTATCATTTCTTCCATCATCAATATGATTTCAGTTTCGCCCAAGAAAGAGGTTTCGACATCCACCTGCGTAAATTCCGGCTGGCGGTCAGCGCGCAGGTCTTCATCGCGGAAACATTTGGTGATCTGATAGTAGCGATCAAACCCGGCCACCATCAGCAATTGTTTGAACAACTGCGGCGATTGCGGCAGCGCAAAAAATTCACCGGCATGCACACGCGACGGCACTAGATAATCGCGCGCGCCTTCCGGTGTGGATTTGGTCAGCATCGGCGTTTCAATATCCACGAATCCCTTGTCATCCAGAAAGCGGCGGAAGGCGCGCGCGGTCTGATAGCGTAACATCATGTTGCGTTGCATCTGCGGGCGGCGCAGGTCTATCACGCGATGCGTCAGGCGCACGTTCTCAGACAAATTTTCATCATCCAGTTGGAACGGCGGTGTCAGCGCTGTGTTCAGCACTTCAATGTCATGGCATAAAATTTCAATTTCGCCGCTGTGCATGTTGGGGTTGTCTGTCCCTTCCGGGCGGCGGCGTACGCGGCCTATGACCTTCAATACAAATTCATTACGCACTGATTCGGCAATCTTGAACATGTCGGCACGATCGGGATCGCACACCACTTGCGCCAGGCCATCGCGGTCGCGCAAGTCTATAAAAATGACCCCGCCGTGATCGCGACGACGGTGCGCCCAGCCGCATAAAGTAATGGTCTGGCCAAGGTTGGATACATTGAGTTGTCCGCAGTAATGAGTTCGCATGGGTTCAGCTTTATAAGAAAAAAACAGGATTAATTTTGATTGGGGGGAGGCGTCAATACTGCTTCAGGCGTGGCTACCACGCCCATTGAAACAATAGTTCTCAGCGCGACATCCACCGACATATTCAATGCGATGGTGTCGGCTTTGCGTATGAAAAAATAAAAGCCGTTGACCGGACTGGGCGTGGTTGGAATAAATACTGCTACGTATTCTTCGTCGAAGCAGCCCACTACTTCACCCGGCACACTGGTTTGAAAAGCCAGCGACCAAGCATCGGGGTGAGGATAGCGCACCAGCAACACTTTACGAAATGAATTGCCATTGCCAGACAACAGGGTGTCGCTGACCTGCTTCACGCCCTTGTAGATGCTATTCACAAAGGGGATGTGTTGCAGCACACCTTCCCACATAAACAGCAGGCGCTGGCCGAGCACGTTACGCACCAGCATACCGGTCAGGCCAATGATGAGCAGCGTCAAAATGATGCCCCAACCAGGAATGTGGATGCCCAATAGCTTGTCAGGATGCCAAGCTTCGGGCAACAGCCACAAGGTCTGATCCATGGTGCTGACGGTTAGATTGAGCACCCACAGGGTGATGCCGAGCGGAACCCAAACCAGC
Source organism: Gallionellaceae bacterium (assembly GCA_043755195.1). GTDB lineage: Bacteria > Pseudomonadota > Gammaproteobacteria > Burkholderiales > Gallionellaceae > Nitrotoga. The sequence continues at coordinate 13,951 of JAYUTK010000029.1, read as the reverse complement.
AAGCCAGTGATGAAATACTTTTTCATGCCTTAAGCTGCGCTGCTCACTGCTGGAGTCGGACTGGCGGCAGGAGTGGATGCTCCTGCAGTTGGGGTGTCCTGCTTGGCTTGGGGCTGCTTGGTATCCGGCTTGGGAGAGCCGTTTTTGAAATCGGTGACGTAATAGCCGTTGCCCTTCAACTGAAAACCGGCTGCGGTCAATTGCTTGGAAAAAGTCTGCTGGCCGCATTCCGGGCAAACAGAAAGCGGCGCATCACTCATCTTCTGCAACACGTCTTGCTGCAAGTCACAACTGGAACAACGATAAACATAAATAGGCATAACATGCCCCCAAGGGGTAATTTACAAAGGGGCGCATTATACATCAGGGCAGCAATCATCCGGCAAAACAAGGCTGATAGCGACAGAACAAGTTACAGTGAAGCGCGATATAATCCGCCCCATCAATAATGGAGAACAATTATGTACCAACACATCAAAGTACCCGCCAACGGCCAGAAAATTACTGTCAATAATGATCACACACTGAATGTCCCGGATCATCCCATTATCCCGTTCATAGAGGGCGATGGTACGGGTGTTGACATTACGCCGCCCATGATTAAGGTGGTGGATGCCGCGGTGGCCAAGGCTTATGGCGGTAAAAAGAAAATTGCCTGGATGGAGGTCTATGCAGGTGAAAAAGCAGTGAGGGTATATGGCAACGATACCTGGCTGCCGGATGAAACGGTGCAGGCAGTACGCGAGCATGTGGTGTCTATCAAAGGCCCGTTGACCACACCTACTTCCGGTGGCATGCGCTCACTGAATGTGGCGCTGCGTCAACTACTCGATCTCTATGTCTGCCTGCGCCCTGTGCGATGGTTTGCAGGCGTGCCCAGCCCGGTTAAGGAGCCGCACAAAGTTGACATGGTGATCTTTCGCGAAAACACCGAAGATATTTATGCTGGGATCGAGTGGCCAGCAGGCTCTGCCGAAGCGAAAAAGATAATCGCATTTCTGCAAAATGAAATGAAGGTCACAAAAATTCGCTTCCCAGATTCATCGGCCATCGGCATTAAGCCGGTATCGGTCGAAGGCAGCGAGCGCCTGATCCGCCGTGCTATCCAGTACGCCATTGATAACGGGCGCAAGTCGGTGACGCTGGTACACAAGGGCAATATCATGAAGTTCACTGAGGGTGGCTTCAAAAATTGGGGCTATGAACTAGCTAAGCGTGAATTCGGCGGTGTGGAAATTGATGGCGGGCCATGGGTCAAGCTACCGAATGGCATCATCATTAAAGACGTGATCGCCGATGCTTTCTTGCAACAAATTTTGCTGCGCCCGGCGGAATACGACGTGATCGCCACTTTGAATCTGAACGGCGACTACATTTCCGATGCGCTGGCAGCAGAAGTCGGCGGCATCGGCATTGCGCCGGGCGCTAACCTGTCCGACACGGTAGCTATGTTCGAAGCCACCCACGGCACTGCGCCGAAATATGCGGGCAAGGATTACGTCAATCCGGGTTCGTTAATTTTGTCGGCGGAAATGATGCTGCGCCATCTGGGCTGGCTGGAAGCTGCAGATTTAATCATCAAGGGCGTGAACGGGGCGCTGGCTGCCCGGACTGTCACTTACGATTTTGCGCGATTGATGGATGGCGCGACTGAAGTGAAGTGTTCAGCATTCGGCGAGGTGATCATTAAAAAAATGTAATTCTATTTGTGGGTCAATTTGAAAAGGAGAATCTAATGCTCTATTCAAGAACTGTAGCAGTTTTAATAGCACTTATTTCAAGTTCACTTGTGGCGACTTTTGCATTGGCCGCAGAGTCAAATATGGAGGGTCACATTTCAATTGTTCCGTCTGAAATCAAATGGAACGATGCTCCCTCTATTGGTCTCGGCGCCAAGATTGCAGTGTTGGAAGGTAATCTAAAGGAAGCTGTGCCGTTCACGATGCGCATCAAGTTACCTCCCAACTTCAAGGTGCCCGCGCACACTCATCCTGTGTTTGAGCGAGTCACGGTAATCTCCGGGGTTTTTAATTTGGGTATAGGGGAGAAGTTCGATTCCGCTACAGCTAAAGCTTATCCGGCTGGTAGCGTCACCATGATGCCTCCAGGAATGCCCATGTTCGCCTTTGTTGGCAACGAGGAAACTGTTTTTCAACTACATGGTACGGGTCCGTGGGGTATCAATTATGTCAACTCGGCGGATGATCCAAGAAATAAATAGCGCCTTGTCTAGCCGATATTTTGCTTAATTTTCTGTTTTGCAGTGACAAGCTTGTTGACCAGAATGCCGACAGTCAGTAGTATGGCGACCTCATCAATTCCCTGATAGCTCAGTCGGTAGAGCGACGGACTGTTAATCCGCAGGTCCCTGGTTCGAGTCCAGGTCGGGGAGCCAAAATTTAGTTTAAAGCTGCCCAAGTATGCGGCGTCTTTAAAATAGCAAGCATACCTTTCCTTGTAGATCAGCAAATGGCCGATAACAGACCACCACCAGAGCCTGCAATTATTCAGCGTAAGGTCGCCATTGCAGCTTGCTTTGGTGTTTTTCTGGAATGGTATGACTTCCTCACGTTTGCCTCGCTAGCCATTTATTTCAGTACGCTGTTTTTTCCTCAAGACAATCCGGTTGCCGCGCTGTTGGCCAGTCTGGCCACATTCGGAGTCGGCATGTTGGTACGTCCGTTAGGCGCAGCACTATTTGGATCGCTGGCAGATAAACACGGACGTCGCCCAATATTTATCGCCACAATCATCGTGATGGGAGTTTCCACATTCTGCGTCGGACTGTTGCCGACCTACGCTCAAGTGGGCATCTTGGCGCCAGTGCTGTTGCTGATATTACGGCTGCTACAGGGGTTTGCGGTGGGGGGAGAAATCGGCGGCTCGGCGGTTTATCTGACCGAACACGCTCCCGCCAACAAGCGCGGTTTTTATACCAGCGTACTACAGTTGATGGGGCCATTGGGTATTCTGGTTTCTACTTTACAAGTGGTGTTGCTGCAATCGTATTTGAGTGCGGAAGATTTTCAGGCTTGGGGGTGGCGTGTACCTTTCTTGCTTTCCATCCTATTGATGCTGATCTCGCTCAAGAACCGGTTGAATATGTATGAGTCACCTATATTCATTTCTTTGCGCGACAAACATGCTTTGTCGAAAGCACCATTGCGTGAGTGTTTATCCAATCGCCGCACACTGGGGCGCATGGCCTTGCTATTTTTCTGCATCTCCGCAGGTGGTTCATTACTGTTTTTTTCGTCGCAGGTTTATGTCAATGTCTATTTAAAAAACGTGGTCAGGCTCGATCCGCAACTTGCCGGGACTCTGGTGATGCTGAGCACACTCTTGTTGTTTCCACTGACCATTTTTTTCGGCTGGCTATCAGATCGAATTGGCCGCAGACCCGTGCTATTGGCCGGATTGCTGCTTGGTTGCCTTGCTATCTTCCCGGTTTTCAAGGGACTGATGCACTACGGCAATCCCGCGCTGGAGCGTTTTAATCGCGAAGTGCCGGTGACGCTGCACGGCGAATCTTGCGCCTATGATCCATTCACCAAGACTGAAAATGACTGCGAGCGCAATCAGGAATTGCTGGTCAAACTGGGCGTGTCATACACGCTGCATCCGGCGCTGCCAATAAATTCAACGACTGTGCGTATTGGTAATAGCGAAGTGACCGGTTTTCAACCATCAGTACTGACGCAAGTGTTGAAATCGGAGGGTTGGACAGAATCCGCCGACCCCTCGAAAATAAATCGCGTGATGATATTTTTGCTGTTGGTTATTCTGCTGGTCGCTGTCGGACTCATCACCGGCCCACAAACTGCCACGCTGGCCGAATTATTCACCGCACGCACACGCTACACGGCTGTTGCACTGCCGCACAACCTCAGCGCGGGCTGGATAGGCGGCATGTCACCGTTCATGGTGACATTGCTCAGCGTTAAAGCAGGGGACGCAATTTACGGCATGTGGTATCCGGTCGGATTGTTGATGCTGGCCTTCGTAATAGGTTTTATTTTTCTGCCTGAAACTAGGAATGTTTCGTTGGAGGAGTAATTTAGGTGCACTTCCAATTAACAAATTACAAGATGTGCCCCCGAATTCTTGTGGCTAATGTTGCAGCGGGGCTGGAAAATATTTCGAGCCCTCATATCATTCGGTTAAGCTGTTTCAGTGCAACCCCCCCTTGAAGGTGAAGGGGTATTTTCTCGCCATGCGACAGCCTTTGCGCTGAACCGAGTGCTATGAGAGCCTAGCCTCTTTATCAGGGGTGTAAAACTGATAATTATTTCGGCCTATTTCCTTGGCGTGGTACATGGCCGTGTCGCTGTTCTTGAGTAAGGTGCTCACGTCTTTTCCGTCATCTGGAAAAATGGCAATGCCAATACTGGCGCTGATATGCAGCTCTTTACTCTTAACCCAATACGGCAGCCTCAATGTTTCCAGCAGTTTTTCGGCGACTGTGCTGGCATCCTGAGCATTGCTGACGCTTTGCAACAACATGACGAACTCATCTCCACCTTGACGCGCCACCGTGTCTTCGGTGCGCACACTGGCCAGCAACCTTGCGGTCACGTCTTGCAGTAACAGATCACCCACATCATGTCCCAGCGTATCATTGATGATCTTGAAGTTATCCAGGTCAATAAAGAGTACGGCTGCATGTAAGTTGCTGCGCTGTGCATGCACCAGCGCCTGCTCGACGCGATCCAAAAGTAAATTACGGTTGGGCAAACCCGTCAACGCATCATGGGTGGCCAAGTGCAAAATTTGTTGCTCGGACTCTTTGCGTACCGTAATGTCCCGAACCGATGCGATGAGTAGCCTGCCTGATTCGATGCGAATTGCATTGGTTTTTAATTCCAAAGGAAAACGCGACCCATTTTTGTGCTCACCTACCACTTCGCTGGCTATTCCAGCAGTAGTAAATTTCCCCATTTCCTCTTGCCCAATCTGGGAGTTATTCTGCAACTGTCCACTTTTGTCCGGTATCAGCAGGCCAATATTTTTACCGACAATTTCTGAGCTGGCGTAGCCGAAAATCTGCTCGGCAGCGGGGTTAAAGGTCGCCACTATATTACCTTTACTGATAACAATAATGCCTTCATCCACATTATTCAGCACGGCAAGAGTGTAAGTTTCGCTATCGCGTAGCATGGTGTTGGCAGTACGCATTTCCTGTTCGCGGCTAACTAATTTTTGTCGCATGGATTCCATGTCCGCCGCCAAATCTGAAACTTCGGTAATTTTAGTCGTCACGGATAAGCTATCAGCAGTGTGGCCACTGGCGATCTTGTGCGAAGCAATGCGTAATTGGCGTATGGATTTAGTCAGCCGATGGCTAAAAAATAAAATAAATAGTAAGCTGAATCCGATATAGGCCGCTGCCAGGTAGCCGTTGAATCGGTATAGTGTTTGGATGCGCTCCAAGGTTGGCGTCTCATCGTAGCCGAGCCGGAGTATGCCTTGCGACTCAGATGTGGTGTTGGTTACCGGGATGGCGATGAAGTAGATATTATCCCCGTGCTCGCCAAAGAAAAAATCTTCCTGAAAGTCATTGTTGTCGGGTCGGGTGCGAGAGGGCAATTCGTTGCTGAGGAAAAACTCTGCATACACTACTTCACCCGTTAATATCAGATCGTTGATGGTCTGATCAACTTGGGCTTGTTCCGGTAGCTGCGCCAGTAGCTTGGCCAAGGTATGGGATTGGGAGCGCGCATAGTCAATAAATTGTGCTTGGTAATCCTGCTTTACCGTACGCAGAATGACGGTAAACAACAGCGGAATCAAAAGGGCATGAATGAGCAATATGCCCAGCAACATGCGGCCCGCCAAGCTGCGAAAAAAATCCTTAATCAATCTTGCGCTTTCCACAGTGTGCTGATGATCTTCAGCTCAGGGTGGGCGTTAGCCTCGTCGCTGTACATATAAGTAAGGGTTTTGGTGTCGGCTTTAAGGGCATTAAGCAGCGGGTGTAAGCCGATGTATATCGGAGGGCGATTGCCGCCGATACGAAACACCCTCGACAGAGTTTGGCGTTGGTAGGCGGGAGTGGACATGAACATCACCTTCTGCATGAAAACTTCCTGCAAGTAGCCGTCCGAATAGTTAAGGAGAGGTTTGATGGTTTGTCCCTCATTGAACATCGGTATGCCCAAGTATAGCTTGCGCACCTCATCCGTGGTGAGGAGACCGATGGTGGACGTATTGCTGGTTACCAAAACCAAATCCGGCCCCGCAGCCAACGCGAACGGCACTGAAAGTTGTCCCAGCAAGCAACATGACAATATCAGCAAGCCCCGCTTTATAGAAAGACTGCACTTCATGGAAAGGCCGCGCTCCATTCAATAGCCACCTGCCGGGATTTTGTCTGGTCTTGGTGTTCGCTATGCGACAGCTCAAACTTGAGTGCCTGATTGCGATTCACTGCATAGCGTACTCCCGCCAAGGTGCGCGACTTGATGAATTCGGGGCGGAGATCAAGATACGGATCGCCCTTGGCACGGGCCGTATCTTCGACTCGTCCAAACAATATCCAAATGGTGCGTATTGAATAGTCAATTTGCAGATAGCCACTGGTAAAGAGATGACTAACGGCTGTGTTGGCTGCTTCCAGCCGGTTGTTCACGATGTACCATTCGCCGATCCAACGTAAATCGCCAAACTCATGGTTGACCTCCGCACCCACCAGAGTTTGGGTGATGCCAGTGAGCATAGGTCCCATGCCCATGTCCATAAAAATATCTTCAGTCGGAATGCGCGTGTGCGCAGCAAAAATTCCGAGCTCATTCATTTTGTCTTCTTGGGGTTTATAAACTAGCCGGGCAGTGGCAGAAAGCTGGTTATGGTTATTGCTCGGGTGAAGAGCTTTAGCCGGTGTCAGACCCATCTTCTCCAGCTTGGGCCCTACGCCCATGGCAACCGAGTAACTGAAGGGACTGGCGGTGGTTCCCTCCAGCAGTAGTCCATTAAGGTGCATCGGCAATATGTTGCCGCCATGTTCTTCAAAGGAGATGACGCTAGGGCGGCTGATTGTGGTGGTCAGATAGTTACCATGATGAAACTCAGTATTCCAATAGCCCAATGGATTATGAAAACGTCCAAGCCATAAGGTCGAGGACACAGTAGGTAGCCAGCCAATTTGCAGCCGCTCCATCATATTATGGTCGGGAGAGGTCACATATTCTGCGAGAAAACGGAAGCGTTCATGACTAGCGGAATAAAAGACATCGAGCGAGGGTTCAACCTTGTCCTGCGGGCGATCCATCGTTGGAGCAGTGCTGTGCAAACCAGTAAGGGTGGGGAAAAGCAGGAATTCACCCTCATAGGCCAGCACTATGGTGGGCAGGCAGCACAGTGTTGCTAATATTAAGGCAAGGGAGAAAAAGGAACGGTTATGCATCCGGCAAAGCTCCTAAAGTAGCGCTATTTTATCACTATCACTAGCGGCTTGTAGGTTGAGTTTAACAAGGACAAGGGTGGGGATGGGTTAATCTCGGCTGAACCCCCCGTCTCTAAAGTTTTAACACCCGCTCTCCGCGCCCCACACCCAATGCACCAGTCCGCACAGTTTCCAGAATTCGCTCGCGTCCTATCGATTGCAAAAAACTATCCAGCTTGGAGCAGGTATCGGTCAGCTCTATGGTGCAAGTGGTGTCGGATGTATCTATGACGCGGCCTTGAAAAGATTCTGCGGTGCGTTTGAATTCTGCTTGTGATGCGTTTGCAACACGCACTTTGACCAACATCAACTCGCGCTCCAGATGTTCGCCTTCGCTTAGATCCATCACCGCTGCGACATCTATCAGCTTGTTCAACTGTTTGTTGATTTGCTCGATGACTGCATCCGAGCCGCTGGTGACGATGGTCATGCGCGACAGCGTGGGGTCTTCGGTTGGAGCGACTGTCAACGACTCGATGTTATATCCGCGCGCCGAAAACAGCCCGGCCACGCGCGACAAAGCACCCGCTTCGTTTTCCATCAGCAATGAAATAATGTGGCGCATTACAAATCCTCCACTTGCGGATGCGGTGCGTTCGGATCCAATATGACTTCGGACAGGCCTTTGCCGCCAGGCACCATTGGGAATACATTTTCTAAGGGATCCGTCTGGAAATCCATAAACACTAAATCTTTTTTGCGCGAAAACGCTTCTCGCAGCGCCGGTTCAACATCGGAAGGCTTGTCTATCCGCAACCCGACATGCCCATACGCCTCGGTTAATTTCACAAAATCTGGCAGTGCGTCCATATAAGATTCGGCGTAGCGATTGCCGTGGAAAAACTCCTGCCATTGCCGCACCATGCCCAGATAACGGTTGTTCAACAAGATCACCTTGATCGGCAGGTGGTATTGCTTGCAAGTAGAAAGCTCCTGAATGTTCATCTGTATGCTGCCTTCGCCAGTGACGCAAGCTACGGCTGCACCGGGGTTGATGAGCTGCACGCCCATCGCGGCGGGCAAGCCAAAGCCCATCGTGCCTAAGCCGCCAGAGTTAATCCAGCGGCGCGGTTTGTTGAATTTGTAATATTGCGCCGCCCACATTTGATGCTGGCCGACATCAGAGGTGACAAAAGCATCGCCGCCAGTCACCTCGTATAATTTTTCGATCACATATTGCGGCTTGATAATTTCGCTAGAATTGTTGTAGCGCAAGCCGCCACCCTTGGCGCGCCATTCGTTCACCTGTTTCCACCAGGCAGCCAAATCCGCAGCGTTGGTTTTTTGCTTGGTGTTGTGCAATTCGCTCAACAATTGCGCCAGCAGCGATTTCAATTCGCCCACCACCGGCACATCCACTTTAACGCGCTTGGCGATAGACGAAGGATCAATGTCGAGGTGAATAATTTTGCGCGGCACTTGATTAAAGTGCTCCACTTTGCCGATCACGCGATCATCAAAACGTGCGCCAATGGCGATCAACACATCGCAATGCTGCATCGCCATACATGCTTCATAAGTGCCGTGCATACCGGGCATACCGACGAACTGCTGATCGGTCGCCGGATAAGCGCCCAGCCCCATCAACGTGTTGGTGCAAGGAAAGCCAAGCAGCCGCACCAGTTCGGTTAATTGCGCGGAAGCGCCAGACAGCACCACTCCGCCACCGCTATAGATCATCGGACGCTTGGCTTGCAGCAGCAACTCAACGGCGCGCTTGATCTGTGCGCTGTCGCCTTTATCAGCGGGGCTATAGGAGCGTATGTGTACGCTTTGCGGATAAATAAATTCTGTTTTTTGATTGGAAATGTCTTTGGGAATATCCACCAGCACCGGCCCCGGACGACCGGACTTTGCCAGATAAAACGCTTTTTTTATGGTGGGTGCAATGTCTTTCACATCCTTAACTAGAAAATTATGCTTCACGCACGGGCGCGTGATACCCACGGTATCCACTTCCTGGAAGGCGTCTTCGCCTATCATGGTAGTGGGAACTTGACCGCTGATGATGACCATTGGGATCGAGTCCATATACGCCGTGGCGATGCCAGTCACGGCATTAGTCAACCCCGGCCCAGAAGTAACCAGTGCCACACCAACTTTATCCGATGAGCGCGAATAGCCATCCGCCGCGTGCAGCGCAGCTTGCTCATGGCGCACCAGAATATGTTTGACCTTATCTTGCTGAAACAGCGCGTCATAAATATGCAGCACTGCGCCGCCAGGGTAACCGAATATGTATTCGACCCCCTCTTCCTGCAAGCAGCGGATCGTAATTTCCGCACCAGTCAATTCCATCACAAACACCTTAAAAAATAATTGATATGTACATAGCGACAGAAATCGTAGCGAGCGGATGAAGGGTAAGGCGCACGGAACGCAGGAACCGGAATGTATAGGTTCAACATGAGGATTCCGAGTACCGCGCAACGCAGCCCTTCGTTCGCGCATAACCAATGACTTGGTTGGCGTAGTTTGCCAACCTAGTCAGATGGCTAGTTGTTCCATCAGTAGATTTATGTCGCTATGTATTGAACCCTGTAAGATAAAGGTTGCCGACAGTTTGGTCAACTTTTCCAGAACTTTTGCTATGATAACGATGCCGTTTTAAACTCAAGGAGTCACTCAACTGGCCAGTCACGACGAATTTTCCAGATTTCTCGCTGAGACCGAGCGCCGCGCCTACAAGCAGGCATTGTTTGCGGTGCGCGACGAACATCAGGCGCTGGACATAGTGCAGGACTCCATGCTCAAGCTGGCCGAAAAATATTTCGACAAGCCGGTGCAGGAGTTGCCGCTGTTGTTTCAACGCATTTTGCAAAACACTATCCGTGATTATTACCGCAGGCAAAAAGTACGCTCAGCATGGACCACGCTCATGTCCTCACTGATACCCCAGCACAGCGAAGATGATTGCGATCCATTAGACTGGTTGCAAGATGATGAGAGCAATAGTCAGCCACTGACACCCGATGCGTCTCTGGAGCAATCACAGCTTATCTCATTGATTGAAATAGCTTTAATAAATCTGTCCGCACGTCAACGCGAAGCCTTCTTGCTGCGTTACTGGGAGGATATGGATACTGCACAAACCGCTGCGGCTATGGGTTGCTCCGAAGGCAGCGTTAAAATACACTGTTCACGCGCCACCCATGCTATTGCAGCTGCTTTGAAATTAAATGGAGTAAATTTGTTGTGAACAAAAATTTGAACCTGAGCCATCAGAAAATAACACAGCTTCTCGACCGATCTGCCGCGCAGATCGAGCCGCCCGTGCTGCAACGGCTGCACGATGCCAGGATGCAAGCTTTGGTGCGTTATGAGGCACGTAGTGCATCGCCTGCGCTGGCTTGGGCTGGAGTATGGCGTACCCGTGGCGCACCTCAAAAAACTCATTTTTTCGCTGCTGCTGTGTTGCTGGTCGCCGTTCTGTTGGGTACTGCAACTTATTGGAATCAGGCGGCGGACAGCGACACCAGTGATCTAGACATAGATATTGCCATTTTGACTGATGATTTACCTATGGATGTTTACATAGACTGATACCAATAGATTGATACCTCATGTCTCTGCCCCGATTATTTTTGCTGTGTATTTTTTTGCTGTGCCATCAACCCGCGTTGGCTGCGTCTAAGCCTTGGGCCAAGCTCACTCCACTGCAACAAGAAGCATTGGCGCCGCTGGCAAACGAATGGGATGCAATCCCGGAGGAGCAACGGCTACCATTTCTCAGGCTGGCAAAACGCTATCCAAGATTGACTGAAGTGCAAAAACAGCGGATGAACATCAGACTGCAACGCTGGAGCAAGCTGACGCCGGAGCAGCGCAAACAAGCGCGTGATAAATTCCGGTCTTTCAGCAAAGTGCCGATTAAACAACGTGAGCAAGTCAGGCAGATGGTGCTCGAAGATGAAAAATCAACTTCATTGCCGCCGACCCATGCTGCACCAACTGATTCTGTTCGCTGAGTGGCGCTTCTATCGTCTTTCAGTCAACCATAGCATTCCTACCGCCAGCAGTAAAAAAGTAAGTGGCATTGCCATCACGCTTAACATGGGCTGCCATTCATTGATCGCACCTAGACGGGAAAATAGCTGGCCAACAAAGTGAAAGGCTAAGCCCAGCACGATACCCAAAAATATTTTTCCGCTCACACCACCCTCACGCCGCTGCTGCGTGGCAAACGGCAATGCCAATAACAGCATCACCAGCACCGCCAAGGGATATACCAGTTTATTCCACATGGCTATTTCATAGCGTGCGGTCTTTTGATTGTTATCTCGTAGATGCTGGATGTATTGATAAAGATTCCAGGCTGACATTTTTTCTGGCACCGCCAGCAGTACGCTCAGAATGGCTGGATTGAGCACGGAGCGCCATTCCAGGCTGGCTTGGTTGTTAACTGTCGCGCCTTGATCGCTGAAACGAGTTTGTTTCACCTCCTCTAGTTGCCAGCGGTTCTTTTCCACAAATGCTGCGCGCTTGGCAACGGTGATGGAGTTTAAATGGTAGTGTTCATCAAATTCATAAATGCTGACATTTAGCAGCGAAGTATCCGGTAGCACATTTCGAACATTTACGAAGCTGTGCTCATCTTTTACCCAAACCCCGGAACGAAATTCTCTCAACGACACCTCGGCGTTCTGCGCCTTGAGCTTGACCTTTTGCGCTAAGCGCTCGCTCGGCGGCGCTAGCATCTCGCCACACAAATAACTCAACAACACCAAGGGTAAACCAATTTTGAATAAGGCAACTACCATCTGCCGCAAAGATACTCCAGAAGCACGGTACACAACCAATTCGGAATGTGCCGCCATTTGTGCCAGCGCAAAGATGGTGCCTATCAAAATTGCTACTGGGAACAGCTCGTAGGTAATGCCGGGTAGGGTCAACAGCACATACAATAATATGTAACCCAGATGATAGTTGCCGCGACCGAGCGCGCTCAACTCTCCCATCAAGTCAAAAAAGGCAAACAACATCAGCAAGGCGGACAGCACCAAGGCAATGCTGGTGTAAATCTCGCGAGCCAAATAACGGGCCAGTAATTTCATCTTGCTAACCGTCGCCAGGAAGTCCGCCAAGAAGTCATGGACAACCTGTGATAAAACAGCACGACCACCAACACCAACATCAATCCATGAATGCCCAATAACCCGCTAGATGGGCTGATCTTACCTTGGCCTACCCAAGTGCTGCTGATGCTAATCAAATTGCTATACAGCATGTAGATCACTAACGCCATAATGAGATTAAATGAACGTCCGGCACGCGGGTTGACGAAGCTCATCGGAATGGCGAGTAAGGTCAGAATCAACGTGCTCAGCGGTAATCCTAAGCGCCATAGCAATTCAGAAGTATTCCAGCTTTCTGGATTCTGGATTAAATACAGAGTAGATCTGGATTTTGGCCGGACGTTGCCCGGTTTTATTTCTGCTTCATCAATACGCATGGCATAGCGCTCAAATTGGACGATTTTGAAATCTTGCTGTCCGGGTGAACCTTCATAGCGTCTGCCATTTAGCAACACCAAGAAACGATCCCCGTTCGCTGCGATTTCCTGCAATCCCTGTTGAGCCACCATGGTACCGATTTTGCCATGCTGTACTGACTGTACAAAAATATTGCCAACCCGGTTGTTGCCCATCTCCACATTTTCAATAAAAAATACTCGGTCAGCCTGCTTGGATTCGCGGAATATGCCGGGGGTAGCCGCGGCCACCTCATCACGACTATCCAGTCTGCGCTTGAATTCATCTGATTTTGACCAAGCCCAAGGGGTTAGCACTAGACTCAAAAGCGCGATGACGGCCACGACGGGCAAGGCATACCACAGCACGGGGCGTATCCAGCGTGTGAGCCCGATGCCCGAACAAAACCACACCACCATCTCGCTATCACGATAGCTACGAGATAGTGCCAGCAACACTGACAAAAATAGGCTCAGAGAAAGCAACGTCGGCAAATAGCTGAGTGCACTAAACCCCAGCAAGGCCAATACCCCATCGACAGCCAACGAACCGCTAACCGAATCGCCCAGCAAGCGGATCAATTGGGTGAATACAACTATTCCAAGCAAGATCACGAACACAAACAATCCTATGCCGGAAAATTCGCGTATCAAGGCATCATGGAAGATGTCCCGGCGAAAAAATGCAGGACGCTGCGGCCTGGATTTTTGTCCATGAATTTGCAGATCAACAGAAGTTTGCGGATAATCCAGCATTGAGTAAAAACATTAGAGACCGTAAAGGGGAAACGTGTGGAATTTAGCATAAAACAAGGCAGCCCGGAAAAACAGCGTAGTGGTTGCATTGTAGTAGGGGTATTTAAGGGCGGCCATTTATCGGATGCAGCGCTGGCGCTGGATAAAATTTCCAAGCATGTGCTCACTGATCTCATTGCACGCGGTGACCTGAGTGGCAAAGCGGGTTCTACCCTGCTGTTGCACAACGTAGCCAATACCTTGTGTGAGCGGATATTGCTGGTTGGCTTGGGCAAGCGCGAAGA
>JAYUTK010000028.1:0-22423 GCA_043755195.1 Gallionellaceae bacterium | reverse complement strand
GGCATTCTGCATTGGGAAATTTAGCGCCGATAGTTTATGAACGGCAGTTTGTAGCAAAACAACCTATCGAGGTGTCTAAAATTACTTGACCACCACAGTTCCGGCAGGGGAGATTTATGTCTGATCGTCCAGAGCCCAATGTCGTGTCAGAAAACAAGGCTGTCGTGTTGAAGAACGGGAATGTTGCGCCGGAAACCCGGCGCGTACTCGACGACTACTTACGCCGCATCAGCTTCCGTTCCGAGGTGTTTTATCGCGGGCAGGTTTGCGAAAGCTGGTCTTTAGATATTTCCGGGACTGGCCACATCAACTTTCACGTAGTCTGTCATGGCGATGGCTGGCTGCGTATGCCGGGGCTGCCAGAGCCGTTACCGCTGCACGAAGGCGACGTGCTGGTGTTGCCCCATGATTCCTCGCATTTGGTGCTATCGGCTCCCGACCTGGCAGCAGAATACGGCAAAATTTCAGCCACGCACCAGATCCCGCTCGACCGCACAACTGCCGGTACGGCCTTGGTATGCGGCTATCTGATCGTGGATCGGGCGACGCATGGCTTGTTGTTTTCGATGTTGCCCAACTACCTCATCGTCCGTAGCGGGCAAGATGCGACAGCGGCAGAGTTTCGCGCATTGATAGATTTGTTATTTGCCGAAGCACAGACCAACCGTGTCGGCGCGGTCGCGGTACTGGACCGGCTTTCGGATGCGCTGATGTTCTATGTGATCCGCCACGTATTGGAAAACCAGACTCAATCAATCGGCCTGTTGGCAGGGCTGACAGACAAATCCGCCCCGCGCTGGTGGCAATATGCGAGCTGCCCGCGCAAGCCTGGAATGTGGATGCGCTGGCCGCAACGGCGTTTATGTCGCGCTCCGCTTTTGCCGAACGCTTTCATGCCTTGGTCGGCAAAGCGCCGATGGAATTTTTAACCGAGTGGCGCATGCAGTTGGCGCGCACTTGGTTGGAACGAGATCATCTTAGTGTATCGGAGGTTTCCGGGCGTTGCGGCTATCAGTCAGAGGCGGCTTTTAGCAAAGCCTTTAAACGGGTGATAGGCGTGGGGCCAGGCGAACTTCGGCGCTCGCGCACACCGTAAGCAAAAGACTGATCAACCTGGAAAATCGGATCGCGGCGAAGAAACCCGGGTTGGTTCAGACGCTTGTTGGTGTCATCGCGTTGCGCGACACAACACACGTTCATCCTCTTTTATAGATACAACGCAGGAAATTGTTTGCGCAACTGCTCCAGCTTCGGCAAGTCGTGAATCAGGATATACGGCTCATTCAAATGCAGTGCCAGATAGTTCTGATGGTAACTCTCAGCCGGATAAAACTGCGTCAGCGGGACGACTTGCGTGACGATTGGCGAGGAGAAAGTGCGAGCACTGGTCAGTTGCTGGATATGGTGTTTTGCGGCTTGCTGCTGCTCCGCGCTGGTATAAAAAATCGCCGAGCGATATTGGCTGCCCACATCCGGGCCTTGGCGATTGAGTTCCGTCGGATTGTGCGCCACGCTAAAAAACACTTCCAGCAATTGTTGATAGCTAACCTGTGCCGGATCAAAACTGACGCGCACCGCTTCCGCATGTTCGGTCTTGCCAGCACTGACCTTGTCGTAATTCGCGGTTTTAGCCGTGCCGCCAGCGTAACCTGATACCACCTCGGATACGCCCTTGACATGCTTGAACACTGCGTCCACGCCCCAGAAACAGCCCCCGGCAAATATTGCTGTCTGCTGAGTTGGCGCAATTTTGTCAGTTGCAATGGCAGCAGATGAAAAGGCGGTCATCAGCAATATCAATCCGATATGACTGTTTAACAGAAGACCACAACCCAATTTAATCTTTAACATGGCAAAACTCCTTATAAAATTTATATCCCCGAATAGAAACGCAGTAGCTCAGCACTCAAAAGCACTTGAGCCTTGACACGCTCAAAACGCCACAAAGTGCAGCGCTACCGCATTCATGCAGTAACGCAAGCCGGTCGGCTTGGGGCCGTCATCAAATACGTGGCCTAAATGCGCGTCGCATAAAGTACATTGCACTTCCGTGCGCAACATGCCGAGATGATGATCGGCTATTTCGTGCACATTCTCCGCTGCGATTGGCTGCCAAAAACTGGGCCAGCCGGTGCGTGAATCGTATTTGGTTTTTGCGTCAAACAGTGCGTTGTCGCAACATACGCAGCGATACAGCCCCGGATCACGCTTGTTATAGCCAGGCTGTGAAAAGGGCTGTTCCGTGCCCTGCTCGCGGGTTACCTGATAGGCCAGAGGCGATAAACGCTTTTTCCATCCGGCATCATCGCGAACCTTGGATAAGGTGGCGCTCACAATTTCTTTCCCGTCATCAGAAAATTGTACGATGGTCACTTTGTCGTCACTGGTTACAGCACCGGCAAACGATCGTGTCGCCAGCGCCAGGCTGGCCCCTGATAAAGCAAGTAAAAATTGTCTGCGTTGCATGATGGATTCCTCCTGTGCGATGATTGGATGTGTTGCGAGAAATATACACTCAAGCCGGCGTGAACTATTCCGCCACTGTTGTCCATATATTCGGACATACCAAAATAATGGTTACATGAATAACTCAATAAATTGGGATGACAGATAATACCGACAATTTTTCAGCCTTGATGAAACAGTCTCTGGCTGGTGATCAAATTGCTTATGCCACTTTGCTGAAAGAAACGTCGCGCTTGCTACGGCCATTCTTGGCAAAACGTCTCAGCAATACCAGCGAGATAGATGACCTGTTGCAGGAAATCCTGATCTCCATCCACAAGGCTCGCCACACCTACGATGGCAACCGTCCCTATAAGCCCTGGATGTACGCCATCGCCCGGTTTCGCCTGCAAGACCATTTGCGCGAACATTATTCTGATCAGCTGCACCATGCTGTTGACTTGGCTGAGCTGGAAGAAAGTCTGCATGAACATGTAACCGAATCCGCCTTTAGCTACGAATCTATCAGCAGAGAAGTGCAAAAACTCCCGCTCAAGCAAGCGACCATCTTGCAGATGATGCATCAGGAAGGGTTTACCGCCAAGCAGGTTGCCGAAAAAATCGGCATGAAGGAGTCTGCTGTGAAGGTCGCGGCGCATCGAGCCTACAAGATATTGAAGAAGACATTGGAAAGATAATGAAAAACATTGATGAACTGATCAACGAGCTTGCACAAAATGTGGCGGTGGTGACGCCTGCCCGCCATCCGGTTTTGCTGAGCCTTGAATGGATGACATACGCCGTGGTCTATCTCGCAGCTTCCCTTCTGTTTTCCGGCTTCCGTACCGATCTGATGACGGTATTTCAGGATCCATGGTTCGCTGCTGAAATCGCGGCGCTTGTCGGTATTTTTGTTACCACCTGCTTGAGCGCAGCATTGTTATCATTTCCCGATTTACATCAGATGCGCCGTGCCGTGTTTGCACCGGCACTAGCGTTCACGCTATTTGTGTTGGTCATATTTTTTGCCTGGCTCGCCGATAACCCGCCCGCGCCGCTACCCACCCACAGTTTTCATTGCACTATCAGTATCACCTTACTGGCGCTGTTGCCGACAGCAGGGATATTCTTTGTGATGCGAAAATTTGCCAGTACGCATAGATATTGGTCGGGTAGTATCGCCGTGCTTTTCGCCTTCAGCATAGGCGCAATATGGCTGAGGTTATATGAGGTCAATGACTCAATTATGCACGTCATTCAGTGGCATTATTTGCCCATGATGTTCGTCGGCTTGATTGGTATGTGGCTGGGAAAAGTAGCATTGAAATGGTAATGGCTTCGAATAATAAAATCATTCATCCCGGCTGGTTGAGGGTGAACCACTGGATCAACCTGATTGCCGTGGTCATTATGGTGCTGAGCGGCTGGGAAATTTATAACGCCTCGCCTATTTTCGATTTCAGCTTTCCCAAACAAATCACGTTGGGTGGCTGGTTGGCTGGAGGCTTGCTGTGGCACTTCGCGGCAATGTGGCTGCTGTTTTTTAATGGCCTGTTTTATCTGGGTATGAATCTATTTTCGGGACGCCTCAAGGTCAGGTTTTTTCCGATACGGGTTCGGGATTTATTGAGCGATTTTATTAACGCTTTTAAAGGCAAGCTGGCTCACGAAAATCTGGCGGAATACAACGCGGTGCAGAAGCTGGCCTATTTGTTTGTGATCGTTGATATTATTTTGCTAGTGCTATCAGGGTTGGTGATATGGAAGCCCGTGCAATTTCCGCTATTACGCGAGTTCATGGGTGACTATGACAATGCGCGCATCGTCCACTTCATTGCCATGGCCGCGTTATTGGCATTCACTGTAATCCATGTAGTGATGGTCGCACTAATACCGAAAACCTTGTTGATGATGATACGCGGACGCTGAGGAGAGCCTGATGGCAAAACCAAAACTCGATCAATCCCTCATCATTCAGGAAGCACTCAAAGCATTGCCCTCCCCGGCCCGCCGCCTGTTCCTCAAGCGCACGCTCACCCTGGGCGGCCTGTCGCTGCTCAGCGGGTGTGTGATAACGGATGAAAAGTCGGTCGAGCGCATGTTGATGAAAGTCTCGCTTTTTAACGATGATGTCCAAGCTTGGTTGTTCGATCCAAACCAACTCGCGCCGACTTACCCTGATTCCATGATTACCAAACCATTTCCATTCAATGCCTACTATGAACGGTGGGAGATTCCAAAAGTGGAGGGTGAAGACTATCGCTTGGAAATAAGCGGATTGGTTGCAGACAAACACAGTTGGTCATTGGAAGAATTATATAAGCTGCCACAGACCGATCAGGTCACCCGCCACATCTGCGTCGAGGGATGGAGCGCGATCGGAAAATGGGGTGGGGTCACGTTCTCGACTTTCCTCAAGCGTATCGGCGCCGACTTGTCGGCGAAATATATCGGCTTCAAATGCGCGGACGATTACTACACCAGCATAGACATGCCGACCGCCCTACATGCGCAAACGCTGCTGACTTTCACCTATGACGGCCAGACCCTGCCGCCACAATATGGTTACCCGATGAAGCTGCGCATGCCAACCAAGCTCGGCTATAAAAATCCCAAGCACATTGTCGCAATGTTTGTCACCAACACCAATCCCGGCGGCTATTGGGAAGATAAAGGATACAACTGGTTTGGCGGGAGTTGACTGCTTGCAACTTTAAGGGGGGGTGATATTCAGCGCTTTGGGAATGTAAAAACCTCGCGGCAAGCCGTGAAGTTTCAAATCCGCATTCGGTCATATCATTCAACGCGGGCGGCAGGCAATTCATTCCGAAGGAATTTAAGGCAAATAGCGCACCAACGCAAAGTTATAAGCTCCAACCATCTCCTCAGTTTACGCTGAAGGATCGGTTTCTAGAGTTGTTTCTACCCGCATCAGGTGGATTTCTGTATTTTATGGGAGTAGCGAACGACTATATCTATATGGCGCTGGTACAAGGCTGTTGCTGGAAAAGCCCCGAACTTTCGTGCGGGGCCTTGCCACCATTACAGTTTAATCAGAACGTAGAGCTGGCAGTCAACGGCATAAATTCTTCAGGCGCTTCGGTATGGCCGTTGGCATCTGCGGTGGCGGCAGACACAATCGGACAAAGGACAACAATGCCCGGCTCGGTCAGGGTAACCAAACCGCGACGCGCCGCTTCCAGAATATTTTCCGCACTATCAAACAGCACACCGTTGCCCGCCAAGCCGGAATTCATAATGTCGCGAACCGTGTAGCCGGGTGCGGTCTTTACTACCACCACGTCCCAATGCGGTGAATAGCCGGGCACTCCTGGAACTGTTGCCACAACATTGGACTGGTACATTCGATCGCCGCCAATCAGGTAAATATCGCTGGTATTCATTCGATCAGTTTTCTTTTCCATACCCTGGTTTATGTAATATATTTCCTGGCCAGAAAAATAGCCATTGGTAATGATCTTGCCCGCGTGTGCCAGGGAAGATGAAAATGCTAATGCAAGAACTGCAATGGTAGTCAGATAATTTTTTTTCATGTGTTAAGTCTCCAATTGTGTATGGTTGATAATTTTGGGCACACTCTGATTTTCTAGAGAGACCCGCACGACCAGCAAGAAATTTTTCTGATCAGTACGGTATTCGAGGCGCCCGCAATAATAGTTACATCACCACTCAAAATACATTATCTGGGACAGTTGCTCTGGTGTAGGGTAAAACCAGCTTCCAGCCAACTGAAGCCAGGCTTAAGCACGTCGCATCGCAACGCGGGGGAAATTCCCCAAAAATATGAGAATTTTCTGATTGATACCCAATTCTTAACTGTGGGTGTTTGGACGTGAGCTTTGCCATAGGTGGCGCCACGGGTGATTACATCAGTTTCTTTAGCTGATATAGCTTTTCAAGCGCCGCCTTCGGACTCATTTCATCCGGTTGCACTTCGCGCAAGGCAGCCAACAGTGGGTGGTCTTCCGGCTCCGGCATGTCGGGCAAAGAAACAAACAAATCACCCTGCGGATTTTGTGCGGCACTGTTTTGTTCTAGCGTGCGCAGTTGTTTTTTCGCATTGCGGATCACCGCATTCGGCACGCCGGCCAGTGCAGCGACTTGCAGGCCGTAGCTCTGGCTGGCTGCACCTTCGTTGACACTGTGCAGAAAGACGATGCTGTGCTGGTGTTCAATGGCAGCGAGGTGAACATTGGCCAGTTGCTGAAATTCTTCATTCAGGCGCGTCAGCTCAAAATAATGTGTGGCGAACAAGGTGTAGCTACGATTATTTTCCAGCAGATGGCGGGCAATGGCATAGGCCAGCGCCAACCCATCGAAAGTGGAAGTGCCGCGCCCGATCTCATCTACCAGCACCAGACTTTTTCCGGTGGCGTTATGCAGAATGTTGGCGGCTTCGGTCATCTCGACCATGAAGGTAGAGCGGCCTCCGCTCAAATCATCCGATGCGCCGATGCGGGTAAAAATCTGGTCTATCTCGCCCAGCACGGCTTGCTCTGCCGGCACGAAGCTGCCGCAATGCGCCAGCAAAGCAATCAGCGCCACCTGGCGCATATAGGTGGATTTCCCGCCCATATTGGGGCCGGTGATGAGCAACATTTTGCGTGCATCGTTCAGTTCGCAATCATTGGCGATGAATTGGCCTTGATCCTTTTCCTTGGCTTGCGCTTCCACTACAGGATGCCGCCCTTTGCTAATACTTAGCACCGCTTCATCCTCAAACTGCGGCATGCAAAAATTCAGTGTAGCGGCGCGTTCGGCGAAAGTAGCCAGCACATCCAGTTCAGCCATGGCAGCGGCGATGCGTTGCAGCACAGCGATGTGAGGGATGAGTTGTTCCAGCAATTGTTCGTAGAGAAATTTTTCACGTGCCAGAGCGCGTTCGTTGGCCGACAGTGCTTTGTCCTCGAATGCCTTCAGTTCTGGCGTGATGTAACGCTCAGCATTTTTCAAGGTCTGACGACGGCGATAATCATCCGGCACGTTGGCAGATTGTGCCTGTGTTACTTCGATGTAGAAGCCATGCACGCGGTTGTACTCGACTTTCAAAGTGGCGATGCCGCTGCGCGCCCGTTCGCGCGCTTCCAGTTGCAACAGAAAATCGCCGCAATTGGTTTGAATGCCGCGTAGTTCGTCCAGTTCAGCATCATAGCCGTCGGCAATGACACCGCCTTCACGTAGGACACTGGAAGGTTCTGCGCGCAGTGATTTTTGCAAGGTGGCGATTAAATATGCATCGGCTTGCAGTGCGTCGGCCAGGGTGTTCAACAAGGATGCGTAGGGTGGGCATGCTTCTATGCCCACGCGGTTATTGTCGCGAGATACCGCGTGGGCAGCAGAGCTACCCACCCTGGCGAGTGCGACATGCAGTTGTGGCAACTGGGTGAGTGTGTCGCGCAAGCCGGACAAATCGCGCGGACGTGCGCTTTTTAAAGCGATGCGTGCGGTGATGCGTTCCACGTCAGCACACGGCTTGAGTTGCTCATGTACAGCGCTGAAATATTGACTCATCTTATCCACCGCATCCAGTCTGGATCGTAAAATGTTGCGGTCCCGCAATGGATGGTTCAGCCAATGGTGCAATAAGCGGCTGCCCATGTTGGTGGCGCAAGTGTCGAGCAGCGACAACAGAGTAGGTGCAGGCTCGCCGCGCAGGGTTTGGGTGATTTCCAAATTGCGCCGCGTGGCAGCATCTATGCACACGTATTGATCCGCGCTATAGACCTGCAGCGCACGGATATGGCCGATGGTTTGACCTTGAGTAAGTTTGGCATAACCCAGCAGCGCACCCGCTGCTTCCAGCCCCACGCTGTAGTTATCGCAGCCGAATCCAGCTAAATCAAGCGTGGCGAATTGTTGGCACAGTGCGCGTTTTGATGTTTCTAAATTAAAATGCCAGTCGGGCAAAGTTTTCATTGCCGCATGATTATTTGCTGGCAGATGAGTATTTTCTGCGTATAGAATTTCCGAAGGTTGCAGACGTTCCAATTCGGCAGACAGGTTTGCAGGGGAAGTCTCGCACACAAAAAACTTCCCCGATGCCAGATTCAACCAAGCCAATCCCACTTGGCCATGACGTTCATGCACCGCCAGCAACAGGCTGTCGCGTTTTTCATCGAGCAGCGCGGAATCTGTCAATGTGCCAGGGGTGACGATACGCAGAACTTTGCGATCCACTGGACCTTTGCTGGTGGCCGGGTCGCCGATCTGCTCGCAAATGGCAACCGACTCCCCCAGCTTAACCAGCCTTGCCAAATATTGCTCGGCAGCGTGGTAGGGTACGCCCGCCATTTTGATGGGCTGGCCGTTAGATGCACCGCGCTGAGTCAGTGTAATGTCGAGCAGCCGGGCGGCGCGCACCGCGTCCTCATGGAACAACTCGTAAAAATCTCCCATGCGATAGAACAGCAACATATTGGGATGCTGTGCCTTGATGCCCAGGTATTGCTGCATCATGGGTGTGTGTTTTTCCTGATTCATCCGGCTATGTGAGGGTGGGTGCTGCTTCCATATTGTGTGATTGCGCCGCTAGATAGCCCGCAAATTATGCTGATGCACTTCCTGTAAAAGTCGGAAAGGCAGGGGGATCTTTTTGAAAATAGCTGCGATAACGGCGCAAAAAAGCCGGTGGCGGATATTGCTTGGAATCGTCGATCAAGCTCGGCAGAATTCCAGTTAAAAAATACATGTCTGATTTCTGATCCCCTTTGACAGCAATATCGTTACGTTTTTCGCATTCAAAAAAATCCTTGATGCGGGTATAGGTTTGCTCGGATAAGGTGATGCGGTTGGGTTCGCTACTCGATTCTAGGCGCGAAGCATAATTGACTGATTCACCCCAGATGTCATAAGCAAACTTTTGCTTACCGACTATGCCAGCAATCAGGTGACCGGTGTGCACTCCAACACGAATAGACCAATTATGTTGAGCATTAAGGTCGAGCACAGTATGCACAATCTCCATTGCCGCCAAGATGGAATCAACTGGATGGGAAGGGTTGCGTTCCGGCAGTCCGCCCGCACACATATAGCTATCGCCAATAGTCTTAAGCTTCTCTAGGCCATAATTGACAATGATTTGATCGAAGGCGGTGAAGTATTCGTGCAGCATTTTTACCAAATCTTCTGCCGCCATTTTTTCGGTGAAAGAAGAGAAGTTCACGAAATCGGTAAAGATGATTGTGACATCCTCCATGTATTTCGTCTCGACCGATCCCTTTAACCGGAACTCATCGGCGACCGAGGCTGGCAAAATATTTCGCAAGAGTGATTCGGAAGTTTTTCGTTGTGCCTCAAGTTCCTCATGTTGCTGCGTCAGCTTTTGGTCTAGGTCTGCTTGCAGCCTCTGGCTAGTGTGCAGCGCGGCGGACATGCTATTAAACGTTCCGGCAATTTCTTCCAGTTCATCACCAGATTTCATTTCAATCCGGTATTCAGAATTACCGCTACTGATGGATTCAACGCCTCGCTGCAATGTCGCCAGGCCACGAGCAAGTCGCCGAAACGCGCGCACCGCAATAAGTGCAGCTATAAACATTGAAAAAATAAAAATCATGGACGCTGTTCCTGCCGTCCACCACTGCGCCTCCATTAATGCTATGCGCGCTGTTTCAATACGCTGCTTCTCACCTTCCTCAAGAAAAGGAATTGCTTCGTACAATACGCGTTGACTCAACGGTTCGGTATGCAGCGCAAGTTCGGTTAAAGCCTGCACTTGAGCAATGCCGAAATTTTTATAAAAAATATGCCAAGACGCATTTAACTCATCATAGTTTTTTTGCAAGGCGCTGACTCTTGTACGCATCTCATCATCAGCCAGCGTGTGCAACATATCAAGCTGGGCGGCAATAGCGTCCGCATGCAAATTGATTTGCTCAATTTCTTTGACAGGCAAAGGCGTAGCTGCTGCGTCGAGGCGCATCTGACCCAGACGAACCACTTGCTTCTGTATATCAGCAGTGCCCAACTTGATGGAGGTGGTTAAAGCTTGGCGATAAGTAGCTTGTTGCAGCGCCTCAACCGCAGCAGTATTTTTCTGATTACTCCAAAAATTGATTGCAAAATTCAGCGCCAATAAAAGTAAAATGGCGAAAAATGAAAGTTGGATATTTTTTTTAAGTAACATTGTTTAGCAATGATAATTAGGTAGCTGGCCTGTTTAACGTGGCTGTTTAACCAGACGCAGATAAGGCTTAAGCGTTTTCCAACCTGCCGGATACAATGTTTTTGCTTCATCATCGGAGACGGACGGGACGATGATGACATCATCGCCAGATTTCCAATTTACTGGTGTTGCAACCTTGTGCTTACCCGTCAATTGCATCGAATCCAACACACGCAAAATTTCATCAAAGTTACGGCCTGTAGTCATAGGATAGGTCAACATGAGCTTAATTTTTTTGTCCGGGCCGATGATGAAAACAGAGCGCACGGTTGCATTGGTGGCAGCAGTGCGGCCTTCTGACGTACCCGTTTCACTGGCGGGGAGCATGTTATACAGCTTGGCCACAGCCAGATCACTGTCACCTATCATGGGGTAGTTAACGGCATAGCCTTGGGTTTCCTGAATATCTTTTGCCCATTTAGTGTGGTTATCCACTGGGTCTATGCTCAAGCCTATCACTTTGCAATTGCGTTTTGTAAACTCAGGCTCCAGCTTCGCCATATAGCCTAATTCGGTGGTACACACCGGGGTGAAATCTTTGGGGTGCGAGAACAATATTGCCCAAGCGCTGCCTATCCACTCGTGGAAATTGATCGTACCTTGTGTAGTCGCGGCAGTAAAGTTGGGTGCTTCGTCGTTTATGCGTAGTGACATATCGTATTCTCCGTTAATGTGGTGTTGAATTTTTTGATGGTCATGCTTATTTTAAATTGGGATGATTTAACTGGGATAACTTTACTGGGTTAACTTTACTGGGTTAACTTTACCGGCTCAGCCTTTTAACCCCGCCGTTAAATGCGGTGCAATCACCTGCAACATTTGTGCAAAAATTTTGGGGTTACCTGCACACAAATTGCCGCTGTTGAGATAGCCATCGTTGCCTTGCAGATCACCGACCAATCCTCCAGCTTCGGTAATCAGTAAACACCCGGCGGCAATGTCCCACGGCTTGAGGCCGGTTTCAAAAAAGCCATCATATCGCCCGGCTGCGGTGTAGGCCAAGTCCAACGAAGCAGAGCCTGGTCGGCGCAGACCAGAGGTTTGCTGCATCATGTCGCGCAGTATGCCCATGTAGGCATCGAGATGTTCAAATTTGGTATAGGGAAAACCGGTGCCAATTAAGCAATCAGCCAATTCCTTACGCTTGCTGACGCGCAGCCTATGGTCATTGAGATAAGCACCGCGTCCGCGTGAGGCGGTGAAAAGATCGTTTTTGGTCGGGTCGTAAATAACCGCTTGGGTCAACACCCCTTTATGCTGCAAGGCGATGGACACGGCATATTGCTGGTAACCGTGCAGAAAATTAGTGGTGCCATCCAAGGGGTCAATGATCCAAACATATTCCGAGTCGCCTTGAGCGCCGCTTTCTTCTGCTAGAATCGCATGGCTGGGAAAGGCATCCAGTAAGGTTTTGATGATGGCCTGCTCGGCTGCACGATCCACCTCGCTGACATAATCGGAGTGTGATTTTTTAGTCACCGTGAGGTGGTCCAGGTTGTCGGCAGCACGGTGGATCAAGTTGCCGGCGCGACGTGCGGCTTTCACTGCGATGGTGAGCATGGGATGCATAAAAGCCTTTTTAATGAGCGATGGAAAAAACTTCAGTTGTCTATTTTAATGTGAATTGAGCCTTGAATAAACCTAATATTTTAAATAAGGTGCGCGTGGTACTTAGCCATACCACCCATCCGGGCAATATTGGCGCGGCCGCGCGGGCGATGAAGACCATGGGTTTGGAGACGCTTTATTTGATCAATCCAAAAATTTTTCCCGATGCACAGGCGGATACTATGGCATGCGGCGCGGAAGATGTGTTGCGCAATGCAGTGGTCTGCAGCTCCATAGATGAAGCCTTGCACGGCACAATATTCGTGGCGGCTATGACGGCGCGGCTGCGCGATATTTCGCATGAAGTATTGACACCTCGCGCGGCCATGCCGCTGCTGGCACAACAGGCAACGCAGGGCGAGGTGGCGCTGCTGTTCGGCACCGAAATGTCTGGGCTAACCAACGAGGAGGTGAGCAAGAGTAATATTCTGGTGCGTATTCCGGCTAACCCCGACTACTCGTCATTGAATCTAGCGGCGGCAGTGCAAGTGGCGGCTTACGAGCTGACTGTGGCGATGCAATACGCTGGCCTGAATTGGCGTGATGTTGAAGTCCAGCCAGCCAGGCATGAAGAAGTGGAAGGCTATTTTCACCATCTGGAAGAAGTGCTGAAGGAGATTGGATTTTTTAACTCGAAGCAT
Organism: Gallionellaceae bacterium; assembly: GCA_043755195.1. GTDB lineage: Bacteria > Pseudomonadota > Gammaproteobacteria > Burkholderiales > Gallionellaceae > Nitrotoga. The sequence goes on along the minus strand of JAYUTK010000028.1, from coordinate 9,544 downwards.
CCGAACAAGTTGATGCAGAAGCTGCGCCGCTTATACGCCCGCGCGCGGCTGGAGCAGGAGGAAGTGAATATATTGCGTGGCATTCTGAGTGCGACTACTTGGCATGGGCGACTACAGCAAAGCGATTCCAACAAGATTAAATCGGAGCTGAACGATGTTCCAAACGATTAAAGAAGATATAAGCAGCGTGTTCGCACGCGACCCAGCAGCACGCAGTGTATTTGAGGTGCTGACTTGCTACCCGGGTTTGCATGCGCGTATTTTTCACCGCATAGCGCATCGTTTGTGGCGCGCCAATTTCAAATGGCTGGCGCGCTTTGTGTCGCACATCGGGCGATTTCTAACCGGCATCGAGATTCATCCGGGCGCGACTATCGGCCGGCGCTTCTTCATAGATCACGGCATGGGTGTGGTGATAGGCGAGACGGCTGAGATCGGCGACGACGTGACGTTGTATCACGGTGTCACATTGGGCGGTACTTCTTGGAAAGAAGGCAAGCGTCACCCGACCCTGGGCAATGGCGTGGTAGTGGGTGCGGGCGCAAAAATTCTCGGACCGATTACCATCGGCGCTGAAGCTAAAATTGGTTCCAACGCCGTAGTGGTAAAGGATGTTCCGGCAGGTGCAACGGCTGCGGGTATTCCGGCACGTATTCTGAATGAGGAAAAAAAGATTGCCGGGTTTAATGCTTATGGCATCAGCAACGATCAAAATGACCCCTTGGCTAAGGCAATACACGGACTAATTGGGCACACCACAGTCGTTGACCAGCGCATCAACCTGATACTTGCCCACCTCGAGAGAATGGGCGTAAACGTTGAAGAAGAACGCGCCACAGCCGACAAATTCGACCCCAATTACCTGAACAAGATTGTTGACTAAATCGTTCGGGTATTCTATTATGCCTCACTAATTCAAGCAGGTTCGTATCTCAAATTAAATTCAGGGAGCAGCTATGAGGCTCACCACTAAAGGTCGCTTTGCCGTGACGGCAATGGCCGATCTCGCGATACATAACGACCAAGGCTCGGTAACATTAGCCAGCATCAGCGAGCGGCAAAGTATTTCTCAGTCCTATCTGGAACAGTTGTTCGGAAAATTGCGTAAGCAACATATTGTGGTGGCGGTACGTGGTCCGGGTGGTGGCTACAACTTGGCGCGACCGAGTGCACAGATCAATATTGCTGACATCATTGAGGCAGTAGATGAAAAAGTAGATTCGACTCGCTGTGGCGGCATGGCTAATTGCCATGATGGCCAGCAGTGCATCACCCACGATTTGTGGGAGGGCTTGAACAAAACTATTCATGGATATCTGGCTGAAGTGAGTTTGCAACAATTGGTGAGTAGCCAAAGCGCGCTCACAAAGGGGGTTAGCCTAGTGGCTATGCCAAAAAAAACCAACAAACCCAAGCTGGTAGCAGCCTGATCAGCCAGTTTCTTGTGTAGTGTTTTTGTATATTTCGGAGTTGAATTATGGCTATCACATTAACTGAAATCGCGGCAAAACAAATTCAAAATCAGCTTGCAAAGCGTGGCAAGGGATTGGCATTACGCATAGGCATAAAAAATGTCGGCTGCTCCGGCATGGCGTATTCATATGACTATGCTGACGAGATACAAGCTGGTGATCACATATTTGAATCGCACAACAGCAAAATCGTGGTTGACAGCGCCAGCTTGCCGTTTATTGACGGGGCGCGTTTGGATTTTGTCAGAGAAGGTTTGAAGCAGATATTTAAATTCGACAATCCCAATGTGGACAGCATGTGTGGTTGTGGTGAAAGCTTTAACGTAAAACTCGACACACAATACGAATCGGCCAAGGTGTAACAAGTGATGAGTGCGGCACTACAAAATCTGGTCAATCAGCCTTACAAGCATGGCTTCGTCACTGACATCGAATCCGATGTTGCGCCCAAAGGGTTGAGTGAGGACACCATACGCATGATCTCAGCCAAGAAAAATGAGCCGGAATGGTTACTCGATTTTCGGCTAAATGCTTATCGGGAATGGCTCAAAATGACCGAGCCGACTTGGCCCAATGTCAAATATCCCAAGATTGATTTCCAGGCCATCAGTTACTACGCCGCGCCCAAACAAAAACCTAAACTGAAAAGCATGGATGAAGTTGATCCAGAATTGTTACGTACTTTTGAGAAGCTGGGTGTGCCCATGCACGAACGCGCAACACTAGCTGGCGTTGCGGTTGACGTTATTTTCGATAGCGTATCGGTGGCAACGACCTACAAGCACAAGCTGGCCGAAGTCGGAATTATTTTCGGCTCATTTTCGGAAGCGGTGCAAGAGCATCCTGAGTTAGTCAAAAAATATCTGGGTACAGTCATCCCGGTCGGCGATAATTTTTATGCTGCACTCAACTCGGCAGTGTTTACCGATGGCTCGTTCTGCTTCATTCCCAAGGGTGTCAAATGCCCCATGGATTTATCCACTTATTTTCGTATCAACACTCAAGAGTCGGGGCAATTTGAGCGCACCTTAATTATTGCCGAGGAAGGTGCTTCGGTATCCTACTTGGAAGGCTGCACCGCACCCCGTTTTGACACAAATCAATTGCACGCGGCGGTCGTTGAATTGGTGGCGCTGGATAATGCCGACATCAAATACTCGACCGTGCAGAACTGGTATGCCGGTGACGAAAATGGCATCGGCGGCATTTACAATTTCGTTACCAAGCGCGGCCTGGCCAAGGGCATCAACTCGCGCATCTCATGGACGCAGGTCGAGACTGGTTCAGCCATCACCTGGAAATATCCTTCGTGCGTGTTGCAGGGCGAAAATTCGGTCGGCGAGTTTTATTCAGTCGCCGTCACCAACCATTATCAACAGGCCGACACCGGCACCAAGATGATCCATCTGGGCAAAAACACGCGCAGCACCATCGTCAGCAAAGGTATTTCGGCGGGACATTCCAACAATAGCTATCGTGGACTGGTAAAGATTGCGCCGACCGCCGCCGGGGCGCGCAATTATTCGCAATGTGATTCGATGCTGATCGGCGATCAATCCGGCGCGCATACCTTCCCCTACATTCAGGTACGCAACAACAGTGCCAAAGTCGAACACGAGGCGTCCACCTCAAAGATTGGCGAGGATCAGTTGTTCTATTTCGCGCAGCGCGGCATAGACGCTGAAGCGGCAGTCTCTATGATCATCAACGGATTTTGCAAAGATGTGTTTCAGCAATTGCCGCTGGAATTTGCGGTCGAAGCCAGCAATCTGCTCAGTTTCAAATTGGAAGGAAGTGTCGGATGATTTACGCAAGGCAAAACATGATTTACCAGGACAGAAAATGATTTATCCCGGCAGCAAAACCATACTCGAAGTGAGCGGCCTATGTGCCAGCATCAATGGTAACGAAATCCTAAAAGGGCTGAACCTCACCGTGAAGAGCGGCGAAATACATGCCATCATGGGTCCCAACGGATCGGGCAAGAGCACCTTATCCAAGGTGCTAGCGGGGCATTCAGCTTATCAAATAAGCAGCGGCAGCGTGCTGTTTGAGGGCAAAGATTTGCTATCACTCGCCCCCGAAGCACGCGCTCGTGCGGGCGTATTTCTGGCCTTTCAATACCCCATAGAAATCCCCGGCGTGGCCAACAGTCAATTTTTGCGTCTGATGTATAACACGGTACAAACTCAGCGCGGCAAAGATGAACTCGACCCGCTAGAGTTTGACGATTTTGTGCGTGAAAAAATGAAACTGCTGGAAATGAGCCCGGATTTTTTGGATCGCAGTGTCAACGAAGGCTTCTCCGGCGGCGAGAAAAAACGCAACGAAATTTTGCAAATGGCGCTGCTCGAACCGCGCTTGGCTATCCTAGACGAAACGGATTCTGGCCTGGACATTGACGCGCTTAGAATCGTTTCGCACGGCGTTAATCACTTGGCCCGCCAAGACAATGCGATGGTGCTGGTGACCCATTATCAGCGTCTGCTCAACTACATCGTGCCGGATTTCGTGCATGTAATGGATGACGGCCGCATCATCAAGACCGGTGGTAAGGAATTGGCACTGGAACTGGAGACACGCGGTTACGATTGGGTTGCAGACCCGCATCAGGTGGCAGCATGAACGCTGCGGATAGCCTTGCCGCAATGGGCAATATGAAAGAAACTGCACTTGCCGCCAGTGCGTCCGCCTCCCCTTATCTGAACAAGCTGCTGGCCGGGCAATCCCAACCAATTCTAGGCTCGTCGTCTTGGCTGAACACCTTGCGCGCAGCAGCGCTTGAGCGTGTCGGTGTGCTGACTATTCCCACCGTGCGTGATGAAGAATGGCGTTTTACCGATATTTCATTGCTCACCAAAATGTCGTTTCAGCCATTGTCTGCGACTGTAAATTTATTGGCGGCAGATATTCAGCACTGGCATATCGCAGAGGCAAGCTCTCGACTGGTCTTTGTAGATGGCATCTTCTCCCCTCACCTATCGCATATAGAAATAGCGAGCGGCATCAGAATATCCAACCTTGCTGCGGACGAAGAAAAAGAAGCCGCTGAATTTTTGGGTCGTCATGCCGAGTTCGACAACAACATTTTTACCGCGCTTAACACTGCTTTTCTAAATGGTGGCGCCTTAATAGTCGTGCCACGTGGTGTAACAGCAAAAGCAGCCATCCATTTATTGTTCATCGCCACACAAAAAGATGTCATCAGTTACCCGCGTTGTTTGTTGCTGGCTGAATCGGGGAGTGATGTAACAGTCATTGAGGATTATGTGGCATTACAGGACGAGGCTTATCTCACCAATGCTGTCACTGAAATAGTGCTGGCCGATAATGCGCACGTCAACCACATTCGGGTACAACGTGAGGGCGCGCAAGGATTTCATATTGCCCATTGCGCGGTATCCGCCGGTCGTGCCAGCAACTATCAGTCGGTGAGCGTCGCCTTGGGCGCACGAATTTCACGCTACAACTTAAATGTAGCATTGGCTGAAGGCGCAGAATGCGCGGTGGATGGCACAGCCATTATTTCAGAACGACAATTGGCCGATACCCATACCTGTATAGACCACACCCAGCCACATGGCGTGAGCCGTCAGCTGCACAAATGTATCGTCGGTGACAGCGCACAAGCGGTGTTCAACGGCAAGATCAAAGTCCGTACTGGCGCACAGCGTACCGATTCTCAACAAGCCAGCCATACACTGCTGCTGTCAGGACGCGCGCAAATAAATACCAAACCACAGTTGGAGATTTTTGCCGATGATGTGAAATGCACTCACGGCGCGACAGTAGGCCAACTCGACCCTGAAGAAGTATTTTATTTGCGTAGTCGTGGGCTGTCTGATGTAGATGCGCGTAAGCTGCTGACCTATGCTTTTGGTGCCGAGATTATTGACCGTATTCCAATTGCATCGCTCAAACAACGACTCGAACAAACCGTATTGCAACAAACGGCAAGCCAGCAATAACCATTCTATATAACCACCTCAGGTACACATTTAATGATGCGCATAGCCCTTGTAGCTCTCTCGTTGCTCCTTGCTTCACCCTTTGTGCACGGAAAAGGATATGGGAAATATGATCTAAACCGCATACGCACCATTGAGAGCACTGCATCCGGTAAAAAATATAGCTTCGATGAAAAATACCTAGATCCGATGTTGCGAGATTTAGGTTCTCATGCAGAAAATTACCCCGCGCGCTTTGATACCGATGAAGATCGACAACGCGCCATTCAGGATGTCATAGGCGTATCAGGTATATTTGATGCATTGCTAAGCGTAAAAAAACCAGGCGCCGACTTGCTGATTCGTGCTGGCTATCTTCATACCTTAGGCCGCAATCTTGGCATTCCTGGTTCAGCAGAAAAAGCTGATGCGAGTTTCAAAAAATTTCTCAAAGCAAAACCTACTGACCCTCAGGGGAATTTTATGTATGGGGTTTTTCTCGCTGGAGAGAACAAGGTAAAAAAAGCTATTCCCTATCTCGACAAGGCATTCACTGCTGGTATGCCTCAAGCGGCTTACACCTTGGGTATGGCTCACTACTCGCTGGGCAACAAAAAAAAGGCGTTAGATTATTTTGAAAAATTGAAAAAACGCTCTCCCTATTACGATGAAAGCGCCAACAAAATGATAGCGGAAATTAACAAAGACCAAGCAAAGTCCACCAAACCAGAGGCTAAGCCCAAGGTTACCTCTAAAGTTAAGCCAAGAATTCAGGATAAGCCGCAGTGAATTTTGCGTCACATCAGATTACTTCCCCACCCGTGAAAAATAACGCTGCATTAACGGGTGTCGCACCCGCATTTGATGTCGAACGTGTGCGCGCCGACTTCCCCATCCTGAAATTACAAGTTCAGGGCAAGCCGCTGGTCTATCTCGACAACGCCGCATCGAGCCAGATGCCGCAAGCAGTAATAGATAGCTGGGTACGTTATCAAACCACGCAACATGCCAATATCAATCGCGCCGTGCATCATCTTTCTGAAGTGGCGACCAGCGAATTCGAGGAAGCGCGGCGCAAGTTGCAGCACTTCATTAACGCGCGTGAAGAGCGCGAAGTAATTTTCACCAGCGGCACTACGGATGCGATCAATTTGGTTATGCACGGCTATGGCCGCAAGTTTATCGGGGTGGGGGACGAAATTATTCTGACCACGCTCGAACATCACGCCAACATTGTGCCCTGGCAAATGCTGGCCGAGGAGAAAGGCGCAAAAATCCGTGTAGTGCCGATCAATGACGCGGGTGAATTATTGATAGATGAGTACGAAAAACTATTCAATGAGCGCACCAAATTTGTGGGCGTAATGCACGTTTCAAATGCACTGGGCACCATCAACCCAGTCAAGAAAATGATAGCCTTTGCCCATGCTAGGGGCGTACCGGTGTTGGTAGATGGCGCGCAGGCAGTGCCGCACATGAAAATTGACGTGCAGGATTTGAACTGCGATTTTTATGCGTTTTCCGGCCACAAGATGTGTGGCCCAACCGGCATTGGCATTCTGTATGGCAAGGCTGCGTTGCTAGAAAAAATGCAGCCGTTCAAGGGCGGGGGTGACATGATTGCTACGGTGACATTCGCTAAAACTACTTACAACACCCTGCCCCATAAATTTGAAGCAGGTACGCCACCCATCGCAGCGGCGATAAGCTTGGGTGCAGCGGCAGACTATTTGTCGGGAATTGGCATGGAACATATTACCGCACACGAACATGCTTTACTCGACTACGCAACCGAACAAATAAATCGCTTGCCCGGTGTGCGCATCATAGGCAATGCGAAACATAAGGCCGCAGTATTGTCATTTGTCATTGAAGGCATACACCCGCATGACATTGGCACTTTACTCAATCAGGACGGCATCGCAGTGCGTACTGGACATCATTGCGCGCAGCCTGTCATGCAGCGCTACCAAGTGGCTGCCACCTCGCGTGCCTCATTTGCTTTTTACAACACGTTTGCTGAAGTAGATGCGCTCATCGCAGGCATACGCAATGTGCAAAAAATATTTTCATAATGGCTATCTATACTTCTCTGTATCAAGAAGTCATTCTTGAGCACAATAAAAAACCGCGCAATTACGGCGCTGTTGCTAACGCGAGTCACCACGCGGATGGCCATAACCCGCTGTGCGGCGACCACATCAGCGTTACGCTGGAGATGAATGCCGAAAATATAAGCGCCATTGCTTTTGCGGGTGAGTCCTGTGCCATTTGCAAAGCGTCCGCATCCATGATGACCGTTGCCGTCAAAGGCAAATCGCGTGCCGATGCAGAAATTATGATTCAGGAGTTTCGCGACATGGTGACCGGCAAGCTGGAAGTGGCGGCGGCTCAGCATATTGGTCGCCTGTCAGTATTTTCTGGCATTCAAGAACTGCCGATGCGCGTTAAATGTGCGGTGCTGCCGTGGCATACATTGCATGCCGCATTTGCCGCGCAAGCCACCATCTCAACCGAGGCAGATGCTGACCCTATGCATGCTCCTTTAGGTAATGCCTGATTATGCCAAAAATAGCCCATGCCAAAAATATCTGAAATTGAAAATACGCCCAACCCCAATGCAATGAAATTCGTGCTCAAAGAGCCATTGTCTTGGGGAATAGCACACTCCTACGACAATTCCGTAGAAGCACAGGAAGATGCCTTGGCTACCGAATTATTCAATATCAAACATGTGACCAATGTATTTTATGTTGATCGCTGGCTGACCGTCACACAAGATGGAGCTGCCGACTGGAGCGATTTAACACGCGAAGTTGCAGTACCCATTCGTGCCGCACCCGCAGCCAATGCGCGTTCGGACGCGGCAGTTGCAGCGGCTACGACCACCATCGCCGATCTAAGCGCCGAGGATCAGCTTAGACTCGCTGCCATCAGCGAACTGCTAGACGCGCAGATACGCCCCTACCTGCAAGGCGATGGCGGCGATCTTTTTGTGGTGGGGCTGGCTGGCAACAAGCTCAGTGTCCATTATCAGGGCGCGTGTGGCACCTGCCCCAGCTCAATATCAGGCACACTTATCGGCATCACCAATTTGATAAGGACAATCGAGCCGGACATTGAAGTGATAGCGGTTTAGATAATCGAAAGGAAATTGAACATGGAAATTTGCAAACTATGGCGCACCGTTGAAAATCGCTGGCTGTACCTGGCGGGTACTTTAGTGATTGCTGCGCTGTTTGGCGCGGCGCTCTATTTGCAATACGTTCTGCATCAAGACCCGTGTCCATTGTGCATGATACAGCGCTTCATTTTCATTGCCATGCTGGTGCTGTTTGCCATGGCCACGCTTCACAACCCTAAGCGCGTCGGTGCAAAAATATATGGCGCATTAATAAGCTTGCTGGCGCTAAGCGGCATAGGCGTAGCCAGCCGCCACATCTGGATACAACACTTACCTAAGGATGAAGTCCCAGCCTGCGGCCCCGGCCTGGACTATATGCTTGAAAATTTCCCTATGGCCGATGTGTGGCAAGAACTCTTACATGGCTCCGGCGAATGTGCCACCAAGGGATGGACATTTATGACGCTGGGCATTCCAGAATGGTCGCTCATCTGGTACGCACTGCTGGGTATTTTCGCAGTGATGATCGCACTGAGAAAGCCAGCCAAAATACCTTTAGAAGCGTAATTTTCTACGCGCATGGATAAAAGGTAATTCCAGTCCCAGTTTGAAAATGGGCTTCCCCCAACTCCACGGACACACTGCTAAGCTCGGATAGCGCTTCTCAAACTCCACCGGGCTAATTCCATTTAACGTCTGACTTGCGTGTGAGAGGCGGCAATCGAACGTCGATTCAAGAACTCTTGGGCCATTCATTCAACGATAGCTCAGGTAAAACCCAATCTAATTGATCAATCCCCACTTTCAATTGAAGCTAAGGTACAGAGTCCAATCCTTAACCGTAGGGTCATATGATGTGGAACAAGAAAATCCTCGCAAGAAATAACGTAAAAATTATCGACGGGGATGGCCCTGTTCTTCTCTACGCCCATGGATTTGGTTGCAATCAGACCATGTGGGATCGTGTGACTCCCCCATTTCAGTCAACACACAAACAAGTT
>JAYUTK010000027.1:0-52600 GCA_043755195.1 Gallionellaceae bacterium | reverse complement strand
GTGCTGGAACAGTTGCAGCAACATCCGGCGCGCATGGTCATCCGCGCGGCTTACCAAAGCGACAAGCCATCGGCATGGATCGCCGAGCGAGCGCACATCCCCGCCGTGACGCTGCCGTTCAGCGTGGGCGGAACGGATGCGGCAAAAGATTTGTTCAGCTTGTTTGATGACACCCTTCTGCGTTTATTGGCGGGGGTGAAATGAGCGGCGACGTTTTCAGTATTCTTCTCCCGGCCTTTATCGCGGGACTGTTGGTGCTGGCAACCCACATCCCGTTCGGCATGAAAGTGCTGGCGCGCGGCGTGATTTTCGCTGATTTGGCCGTGGCACAAATTGCCGGACTGGGAATCATCATTGCTGGATTGCTGAATGTAACCGACCAGCCACTGCTGGTGCAACTCATCGCCGCCACCAGCGCGCTATGCGGGGCGGTACTATTGGCATGGATCGAAAAACAACTGCCAGAAGTCAAGGAAGCCTGCATCGGCCTGACCTTTGTCCTCGCCGCCAGCGGCGGTATTCTATTGATGAGTCGTGACGTTCACTCCGGCGAACACCTCAAGGATTTATTGGTCGGACAAATTCTATGGGTTAGCACCCATCAACTGATCGCTGCCGCGTTGTTGACTGCTGTGTTACTTGGTCTGTGGCAGTGGAGCAAACTAAAGACTCACAACCTTGGTTTCTACACCCTGTTCGCACTGGCCGTCACCACCTCGGTGCAACTGGTCGGCGTCTATCTGGTATTCGCCAGCCTGATCGTGCCAGCACTCGCCACCTATCGCTTCAAAAAAATGCGCATGGTGATTGCCTTTATGATTGGCATCGCTGGATATGCGATCGGTTTATTACTATCTGCGTGGTTTGACTTGCCCAGCGGCGCAACGGTGGTGTGGGCACTGGCAATATGCGGCGCGGGGGTTATGCTGTGGAAGCGGTTATAATTCGTGCTGGGCATCTCAAAAAATTCACAAGGAAAACCATGAAGCAACGCTATGTTGGACTACGCAATGAAGTAAACGGTGGCATGACCCACTTTGGGCAGATGGTGCGGGATGGCTGGGTATTCGGGATCATCCCCGAGACACAGGATTGCGCCAATTGGGACGCCGGACAAATGCAAGGGCTATACGAAAAAGTGTATGCCGAATGGGAAAAATACGCCCACCTGCCTAGCCGTCTGCCGGATGAATTACGTGCGCGCCATGCAAAAATTTATCAGGATGCTGTTGCCCATGCCAAGGAAAACGGATGGAATCCGGAGTTGGGCGATGATGATTAGCTGAGGGTAGCCGCAAATTGCATGACTTGCCAACTCAGTCGTGTATTCCTGCTTCGGTATTTTCATCGCTTTCCTTTCCAAATGTAACGTTAATCCCAGATTTTCCATTAGCATTCTACTGCGGACGGTCAATAGGCCGAATCTGCACGAAAATAACAAAAAATGTTCTGTCAACGTAGAGTGACTACGCCCTCCGAACATTTTTTGTTTTTTTTCGCACATCTTCAACCTCTTGATCGCCCTTGCTACGAACGCTAATGGAAAATCTGGGTTAATTTTACGCCACCATTGAAAGGCGATTTTTCGGGGGAAGGTCAGTCTTGAAAATGCTGAGCGTGTGGCGGTGCTGGCTCGCTCGCCCGCGCCGCCCATAGCGGAATCGACCAGCGGCAATAATGCCGCCGGGACTCGCTAGCGAGGGCAACCTCGGGCAAAACCAACTTCGTTCGCCGCACCGCGGACGGGAGCGGGGCCGCATCGTCCAACTACACTAACGGTTTTCGGCCTTGGCGAACAACTCTTGGCGCGCCGCTGCGGTGACGGCAACCACGGCCGGATGGGTAAGCCGACGTTCCACCGAAATGGCGTAGAACCGTTCGGTAACGTCGTCGGTGCGACCGATGACTTCGACGCCATACTGACGCTGCACTTCGTCGGCAATCACCGATGGCGCGATGAAAATACCGATGCCGGATTGGCCGAAAGCTTTCATCAGGGCGCTGTCGTCGAACTCGCCCACGATGCGCGGTTGGATTTGTCGCTCGCCAAACCAGCGCATGAGCCGTCCCCGGATGATCGTATTTTCGCCGGGCACCAGCATCGGCGCGCCGTGCAGGGCGCGCGGAAAGTTGTTGCCGTGCAAGGTGGCGAGTTTCGGCGTGGCGAAGAAGGCGATGCCGCATTCACCCAGCTTGTGGCTATATCCCTTCACATCTATCTCCGTAGGCATCGGGCTGTCGGCAAGCACCAGGTCGAGGCGCTGGGTTGCCAGTTCCGCCAGCAAACGCTCCAGTTTGTCCTCGCGGCAGACTATGCGCACCGGTTCGGACAACGTCATCGCCGGAGCCAGCAAATGGTAGGCGATGGTCTTGGGAACGACGTCGGCAATCCCCACCCGGAACAGAACCTGGCGTTCCTTGGGATGGCTGCGCAGAGCTACTTCCAGCTCGCCACCCACCTGGAAAATTTCTTCGGCGTAGGAAAGAGCAAGCCGGCCAGTTTCCGTGAGTTCAAGGCGTCGCCCAGCGCGCCGGAACAGTTCAATGCCCAGTGTTTTCTCAAGCAAGCCAACCTGGCCGCTAATGGTTTGCGGCGTGAGATTCAATTGTTCGCAAGCGCGAACAATGCTGCCGGTCTTGGCCACGACCCAGAAATAATGCAACTGCTTGTAATTCATCATAGGTTGCCTCAATAGGGTGTCTCAATAGTTCGTAAATTACGAATGATATAACAGAATATATCTGCTTTTATTGCTGCTAATCGTGGCATATCCTGAACCCGTTGCGTTTAACCCGTCAACGCCCAAAAGGACATTCAGAAGGAGACTTTCATGCAGATCGATATTTATGCGAATGGATTTACCACCACCGGAGCCCTGCGCGCACATGTCGCGAGGCGATTGCAGTATGCGTTTGGGTGTTGTGCTGAGCGCATCTCCCGGATCATGGTGCGCCTGTCAGACATCAACGGTCCGCGCGGCGGGGTGGACAAGCGTTGCCAAATCCAGGTGCGCTTGGCGACCCTGGCGGATGTGGTCATCGAGGACACGGAGGTCGACCTATATGTCGCTATCGACCGCGCCGCGGAACGCGCCAGCAGGATAGTGGTGCGCCATCTTGCCCGGCAGCGGCGGCCAGTGCGTAGAGCGCCGCTTCAGGTAACGGCTTCCAGTGCGCCAACAGAACTTTGAAGTCATAGCGCGACCGAAAATTTTAACTCACTCTCATCGGAGGTAACCATGAACATAAATTCGCAAGTGACGACCCTGGATCATGCCCAGACTGCGGTTTTGGCAAGCAATAAGGTCATACGCAACACCTATATGCTGTTGTCGCTGACACTGGCATTCAGCGCCGTGACCGCTGGCGCCGCGATGGCGCTGAACCTGCCGCACCCGGGCGTGATCGTCACCCTGATCGGCTATTTCGGGCTGTTGTTCCTCACTGCCAAATTCAAAAATAGTACCCTCGGCCTGGGCTTCGTTTTCGCCCTCACCGGCTTCATGGGCTACACCACCGGACCCATCATCAGCAACTATCTCAGCCTGCCGAATGGTGGCCAGATCGTGATGACCGCCATTGGCGCGACCGCAGCCGTTTTCCTCAGCCTGTCGGGATATGCGTTGAGCAGTCGCAAGGATTTCAGCTTCATGGGCGGCTTCCTCCTAGTGGGCATCGTGGTCGCCTTCCTGGCCAGTCTCGGCGCCATCTTTTTTGAAATGCCGACCCTGTCGCTGGCCGTCTCCGCCATGTTCGTGCTGCTCATGGCGGGGCTGATCCTGTATGAGACCAGCAATATCATTCACGGCGGCGAGACCAATTACATCATGGCCACGGTGACGCTGTTCGTCGCCATTTTCAACTTGTTCACCAGCCTGCTGCACTTGCTCGGCTTCATGAACAACAACGAATAAGCGTGCGACTTCGGCGCATATTGCCCATCGACGCGGTGCGGTGCTTGGCCGCACCGATGGCATGAGCCACCCACCGATTATTATTAAATACCCCATGCTTAGAAAAATTGCTCTATGCTCGACCACTATCGGGGGAGTCGCCGCGTAGGGTTACACTTAAACCGTGCTGTCTACGCAACCTGATGCCGAGACGCACGAATATACGAAAGGCGGCGAGCGCGTGACCTTGAAGATCGTGCAACTGCCCAAGGGCGCCGTCAGTGCGCGCATCGAGACAACACTTAATTGAATGACAACGGAAACCCGATATGAACATGAATAATACAATCTCCATCGGCGAACCTTGGATGTGGGGCGTCTTCATCGCCTTTGTGCTGGTGATGCTGGCGCTGGATCTATTTGTGTTTGGCGGTCGCAAAGCGCACAAGGTCAGCGTCAAAGAAGCGAGTGCCTGGACGCTGGCCTGGGTGAGCCTCGCGCTTGTTTTTAACGTCGGCCTATGGTGGCATTTGAACGGCACGGTCGGGTCAGAGATTGCCGACCGCAAGGCGCTGGAATTTCTCACCGGCTATCTGATCGAGTGGTCGCTGTCGGTGGACAACGTGTTCGTGTTCCTGCTGATTTTTGCGGCCTTCCATGTCCCCGCCGAATACCAGCGCCGCGTACTCATCTTTGGTGTGCTCGGCGCCATCGTCATGCGCGCCATCATGATTCTGGCCGGTGCTTGGGTGGTGCAGGAGTTCAGTTGGGTGCTGTATATCTTCGGCGTGTTCCTGGTGATCACTGGCCTGCGCATGCTGGTGATGGCCGAGAAGAAACCTGACCTGGAGAAGAACCCGGTATTGAAATTTGCGCGTCGGCATTTGCGCATTGCCGAGGGCGATCACGGCGAGAAATTCAGCGTGATGCAGAACGGCGTGCGCTATTTCACGCCGCTGTTTCTGGTGCTGATCATGATCGAGGTCTCCGATCTGGTGTTCGCGGTGGATTCCATCCCGGCCATTTTCGCCATCACCACCGACCCTTTCATCGTGTTCACTTCCAATATCTTCGCCATCATGGGGCTGCGCGCGCTGTACTTCTTGCTGGCCGATGTGGCGGATCGCTTCCACCTGCTGAAATACGGCTTGGCCCTGGTGCTCACCTTCATCGGCACCAAGATGCTCATCATGCCCTGGTATCACGTGCCGGTAGCGGCCTCGCTCGCTATAGTCGCGGTGTTGATAGGGTCGAGCGTGGTTGCCAGCCTGATCGCCACGCGCAAGGGGACGAAATGAGGTGGCCGCGCCTACGTAGCCGATGGGGAAACACGGCTACACCCGGGTATATAACGTGCGCGTGGAATCACCCGCTGGATCGGCGAGAATCTGCCCATGGTCAAGAACTGAAACGCAACCAACCCCGCCATGACCGATACCGCTAAACCCAACCCGCTGATCGAACTGCTGATCACGCTGATCATCCCCTCGTTGATCCTGATGAAGCTTTCCAGCCCGGAGAATCTGGGGGCCGTCAATGCGCTGCTGCTGGCGCTGGCTTTCCCGTTGTTCTGGGGCGCGCGCGATTTGCTTATGCGGCGCAAGCTCAACCTGTTCGCTGCGCTGGGTCTGGTCAACATTTTGCTCACCGGCGGCATCGGCCTGCTGCAACTGGATACGCACTGGCTGGCAGTCAAGGAAGCTGGCATCCCAGCTTTGCTGGGAATCGCCGTGGCGATCTCCGCCTATACCCGCTACCCGCTGGTGCGGGTGCTGCTCTATACCCCGGCACTGATAGATGTTGAGCGTATCCAGAACTGCCTAGCTGAACGCGGCAATCATGCAGCTTTCGAATCGCGTCTGAAGATTGCAACCTGGATGCTGGCCGGTTCGTTTCTGTTCTCATCCGTGATGAACTATTTTCTTGCCACCTGGATTGTTGTAAGCCCAACTGGCACGCCCGCCTTCAACGAGGAACTGGGACGACTGTCTCTATTGAGCTACCCGATGATCGCGCTGCCCTCCATGTTGATCATGATGGCCGCGCTCTATTTCCTGGGACGTTCCATCCGCGAGTTGGCCGGACTGAAATTTACCGACGTACTGAAAGGACACGCATGAACAGCAAACCCGAACGCGATGTGGAAAAATCCTACCCCTTGCCAGAATTCATCGCAAAATTGAGGCGTCTGGCTGATGCACTCGAACAGGGTGAGCGTTTTGAAATCCAGATAGCGGGAGAAAAAATTTCAGTGCCGGTGCGAGCTGTCTGCAATATCGAGCACGAACGGGAAGGCGAGTCGGAAGAAATCGAATTCCAGATTAAATGGGAGAGCCCGCAATGAACCCTGAACAGCAAAAATCCATCCTCGCCATCGCTTTATTTGCCGCCTTCGCCGACGGTGCCAAGCACGACCGCGAACGCGAAGAGATCCGCCGCATCGCAGAATCGCTGACGACCGATGCCAGTGCGCCCAATGCCGGCGCGCCCAATCTGGCCGGACTCTACCAGGACGTGTTGCTGAAGCGCGTGACACTGGAAGCGGCCGCCGCCGCGCTTACCGACTCTGGCGAGCGCCAGTTGGCGTATGAAATGGCGGTATGCGTGTGCGATGCCGACGGTCGCCAGAGCGAGGCTGAGCAGCGCTTCCTGAACGGGCTGAAAATTTTGCTGAAGCTTGATACGGGGCAGACCGCCGCCTTTGAGGCTGATGCCGACGCCATCGTCAAACTCACCGAGGCGGCCGCACCAGCCGTTACTCCTATCACAACAGTGGCAGCCGCAGCGCCCGGCCCGGTAGTGGCGGCGCAGCCGAACGTGTCGCCGGCCGAGCTGGACAAATCTATTCTCAACTACGCCGTGCTCAACGGCGCACTGGAACTCTTGCCGCAATCCTGGGCGTCGCTCGCCATCATCCCGCTGCAAATCAAGATGGTCTACGCCATCGGCAAGGCTCACGGTGTCGAACTCGATCAGGGCCACATCAAGGAATTCATCGCCGCCGCCGGCGTCGGCCTGACCTCGCAATATCTCGAACAAATGGGCCGGAAACTCTTGGGCGGGCTGCTCGGCAAGGTCGCTGGCAAAGCTTTCGGCAATGTGGGGGGTGCTGCGACCGGCATGGCGTTTTCCTTCGCCACCACCTACGCGTTAGGGCAGGTAGCCCGCCGTTATTATGCCGACGGGCGGGTGATGAGCACCACGGCGCTGCGCGATACGTTCCAGAACTTACTCGGCCCGGCCAAACAGATGCAGGGGCAATACCTGTCGCAGATTCAACAAAAGGCCAGCACGTTAGACCTCGCAAAAGTGATGGCGATGGCACGCGGCGGCTAGTAAGCCAAGTTAATATTTCACACCGTCGGTGCGATGATCCAGTTGAAGTGATCAACGCCATGACCTATCCAGCGCAATTGAAACCTGCCCTGCTCAAGTCCGGGACGTATTCCGGCCAACGCATCGCGCTGCTTACCCAGCACGGCAAGGAAAGCGTGATCGCCCCGGTGCTGGATACCGCGCTCGGCTGCCGGGTCGAGCGGGTGACCGGCTACGATACGGATCTCCTCGGCACCTTCACTCGCGACATTCCGCGCGCTGGCACGCAGCTTGAGGCGGCGCGCAGAAAGGCGCGCATCGGCATGCAGCTTTCCGGTCTACCGCTCGGTCTCGCCAGCGAGGGTTCGTTCGTTCCCGACCCGATGGCGGGAATGTTTCCCTGGAACGTGGAGTTCGTGATTTTTCTCGATGATGAGCGCAGCCTGGAGGTTGTGGGCGTGGCCCAAGGCGCGGCGAATTTCTCCCACCTGTTGACGAACGATTGGGCTGCGATCGTAGCCTTCGCCAGGCAGGCGGGATTTCCCGCACACCATCTGGTGGTGCGCCCCGAGGGCGAGGACGACCCGCGCATACGCAAGGGAATTGCCACTTGGGCTGCATTGGAAGCCGACTTTGACTGGGCGCTCGATGCATCGGCCAACGGGCAGGTATTCATCGAGACCGACGTACGTGCCCATGCCAATCCTACGCGCATGGACAACATCCGCCTGGCGGTCAAGAACTTGGTGAACAAACTCTGCTCCCTGTACCCGACCTGCGGCACGCCGGGATTCTGGATCATGGAGCGCGTGAGCGGGCTGCCGTGCGTGGATTGCGGTGCGCCGACCCGTGAGACCCGCGCCGAGGTACACGGTTGCCTCAAATGCGCGCATCGCGAGATACGCGAACGCATCAACGTGGAACACGCCGATCCAAGCCGGTGCGATTATTGCAATCCCTGATTCTGCCCAATACACGGTTCTGAGGGTGGGCGCGAGCAAGAGTCCTTCCCTACCCCTATCGATATTTCACTACTGATTGAGAAACGGAATAAGTGAGCAAGTGTTAATAAATAATCTCGTTTGCATTAGGAATCGTTCATCGTCACAATTGACTGTGTTTCGATCTTACTCTGGAGAATTAAATGAACCTGAAACACCTCACGTTATTTGCAGCGCTATTCATTTCAACTGGTATCGCCACGGCCAAAGAGCTGGAGCTGAATCTCTATAGTGCACGTCATTATCAGACCGATGAAACGCTTTACACCAACTTCACCAAGGCCACCGGTATCAAGGTCAATCGTATCGAAGGTAAGGAAGACGAACTGTTCGAACGCATCAGCCGCGAGGGTTCCGCCAGTCCTGCCGACGTATTCCTCACCGTGGATGCCGCCCGCTTGCAGATTGCCGAGGACGCTGGCTTGTTCGCGCCAGTGACATCCAAAATTATCGCATCGCGCATCCCCGCGCAATTCCGCGATCCCGACAATAACTGGTTCGGCTATTCTTATCGTGCCCGAATTATTGTCTATAATAAGGATAAAATTAAACCCGCCGACTTACAGAACTTGAGCGATCTGGTCACGCCAAAATTCAAGGGCATGCTGTGTGTGCGCTCCGGCGGCCACGTCTATAACCGCACCCTGGTCGCGGCCATGCTGCACCATCTGGGCGAAGTCAAGACCGAGGCTTGGGCGCGCGGCATCGTAGCAAACCTGGCGCGCGATCCCAAGGGCGGAGATACTGACCAGATTCGCGCCGTCGCTGCGGGTGAATGCGATGTGGCGATTAGCAACCATTATTACTATGCTCGCCTGATGGCCTCCAGCAAAGCAGAAGACCAGGACGTGGTGAAAAAAGTCGGCGTTATTTTCCCCGATCAGAAAACCACTGGCACACATGTCAATATTTCCGGTGGCGGCATGCTTAAGCGCGCGCCCAATAAGGCGGCGGCAGTGCAGTTTCTAGAGTATCTGACATCCGATGCAGCGCAGGCCTATTTCGCCAATGGTAACAACGAATACCCCGTCGTACCGGCGGTGCAGCTCAACAACCCACAACTCGATGCTTTGGGGAAATTCAAGGTGGACGATGTGGATGCCGATATTCTCGCGCGCTATACATCCCAGGCGCAACGCCTGATTGACCGCGCCGGCTGGAAATAAGTTGCCTGCCGTGACAGGCTTTTATTTCTGTCGCCGGATGGCGCGCGACAGCAGCATGACCGGTATCAACCCGACAGCGACGATGGCGAGTGATGGCGTGGCGGCTTCAGTCAACCTCTCGTCCGCCGCCAGAATATAAACCTGCGTTGCCAACGTTTCAAAATTGAAGGGACGCAACACGATGGTGGCGGGCAATTCTTTCATAACATCTACAAACACTAGCAGCACGGCTGAAATAAGGCCGCTGGCCAGCATGGGCAGATGTACTCGTGCCAGCAGCGCGCCGCGTCCAGCACCGAGGCTGCGGGCGGCATCATCAATACTAGGGCGGATGCGCGTCATGCTGGATTCGACCGCGTGCTGTGCCACTGCGAGAAAACGTGCGATATAGGCAAACAGCAACGCAATGGTGCTGCCAGTCAGCAGCAGGCCCATGCTCATGCCGTAGTGCTCGCGCATGAACGCGATCAGTGCATGATCCATCGCTGTCAGCGGAATCAGTGCGCCGACAGCGATGACCGTACCGGGAACGGCATATCCCAATGAGGCCGTGCGTCTGGCGGTGGCCATCAGGCGACCGGGATGCAGACGCTCGGCATACACCAACAGCAACGCCAGCGCAGTAACTAGCACGCTGGCAATCAACGCCAAGGTAAAGCTGTTGAGTGCCAGTGTCAGATATTTTTCGCCCAACTGGGCGTCGCCGGAGCGACTAGCCATGTTTAACAGCAGTGCGGCAGGCAGCAGAAATCCGCCGCTAAGCGGCAGCAGGCAAGTCAGCCATGCCAGGCTGGTTTGAACGGGTGTAAGCAGAGGCAGGATAGGCAGGCGATGAGCCGTTTCATGAAAGCGCGCGCGCCCGCGACTGGCTTTTTCTAACAGCAAGACCAGCGCGACCACGCCCAACAGCGTGGCGGCGAGCTGGGCGGCCGCCACCGGGCTGCCGAAGGCATACCAAGCGCGGTAAATGCCGGTGGTAAAAGTCGGCACACCGAAATACGACACCGCACCGAATTCCGCCAGCGACTCCATCACCACCAGCGCTACCCCGCCGACCACAGCCGGTCGCGCCAGTGGCAAGGCTACGCGGAAAAACGCACGGCGCGGTGATAATCCCAGGCTTTTTGCAGCTTCCATCAGACTGCCGGAGCGTTCCAGAAACGCCGCGCGCGCCAGCACATAGACGTAGGGATAAAACACCAGGCTGAAGGTGGTGATCGCCCCGCCTAATGAACGGATATCGGGGAACCAGTAGTCGCCGCGCTGCCAGCCGAAAGTTTCGCGCAGCCCGGTTTGTACCGGGCCAGAAAATTGCAGCAAGTCGGTATAGACATAGGCGATAACGTAGGTCGGCATGGCCAGCGGCAACAGCAACGCCCATTCCAGAATGCTGCGCCCAGGAAAACGATGCATGGCGACAATCCACGCCGCGCCCACGCCCAGCAGCGCCGCACCCAGTCCCGCCCCCAGCGCGAGCGCGACGCTGTTAGCGACATAATCCGCCAGCACGGTTTCCGCCAGATGCGCCCACACTGCTTCGCGATCCGGCTGAAAAATCCCCAACACCACGGCCAGTACCGGCAGGGATACCAGGAATGCGGCGAAGATGGCAAGCAGGGGCAGCGGCTGGAACAGGCTGGGTTTCATGTTGTGTGGCGTATGCGGTCGCAGTGCCTTATTATAATGAATCTCATTTTATATTTTGGGTTAAACCATGGCAGTCATTCTGGAAGTGTCAAATCTAGGCCACCACTACAATGAGAAAATCGTGCTTAATGGTGTGTCATTTTCACTTGAGGCAGGTGAAATCGGCTGCATACTTGGGCCTTCCGGCTGTGGTAAAACCACTGCGCTACGGCTTGTCGCCGGGTTTGAGACACCCTCGGCGGGACAAATTCAACTGTTAAATAAAACGGTCAGCGCGGTCGGACACGTTGTGCCGCCCGAGCAACGTGGCGTGGGGATGGTGTTTCAGGACTACGCGCTGTTCCCACATTTGACGGTGGCGAACAATATCGCCTTTGGACTGGCCAACTTGTCCCGCAGTGCTCGTGACGCACGCGCGGCACAAATGCTGGAGCTAGTGGGACTCGCCGGTCGCGGCGATGCCTACCCGCACGAGTTGTCCGGTGGCCAACAGCAGCGCGTGGCGCTGGCGCGCGCACTCGCCCCGGCCCCCAAACTGTTGCTGCTGGACGAACCTTTTTCCAATCTCGACGTGGACTTGCGCGAGCAGCTCGCGCTGGAGGTGCGCGGCATTCTCAAGCACGAAGGTATCACCGCGCTAGTGGTCACCCACGATCAACACGAAGCCTTCGCCCTAGCCGATGTGATTGGTGTCATGCACGAAGGGAAAATCCAGCAGTGGGACAGCGCCTACAACCTCTACCACAGACCTATCAACCGGTTTGTTGCCGATTTCGTCGGTCAGGGAGTATTTCTGCCCGGTAAAGTATTAAATGCCCATCAGGTAGAAATCGAGCTGGGCATCCTGCACAGTATTCTTCCCCTAGGTTGCGGGGCGACTACCTGCGTGACATGCAGCAAGGACTGCAGGGTGGAGGTATTGTTGCGCCCGGACGATATCATCCACGATGACGCTAGCGCGCTGCTTGCCCAAGTTGAGCACAAGGCATTCCGTGGCGCTGATATTTTGTATACCCTGCGTCTACCGAAGGGGGCGCGCGTACTGTCGTTAGTGCCCAGCCACCACAATCACGCTATTGGCGAACGTATTGGTATGCGCCTGGAACTGGATCACGTGGTGACATTTCCGCTGCTACCGATAAGCTCGCCGTGTAGCTTGCAGTGACTCGTTTTATAATGTCATCCCGCACGATTTCCCAACTTTTCTCTATGCGATATTACTTTTCAATTGCAGTAACGCACATTTGTATCGGCGACCGCGCAAGTGCGACACCATCGCCCCTCATTGTACTTTCAATTTATAAATGAAAAAAAGGAGCACCATGATCGCTGATTCTTTCGCACCGCCGTGCCCAAGCAGGCTATCATCAATATTGAACACGAACGCGGTGTGCAGGAAGAGGAAATCGAGTTTCAAATTAAATGGCAGATCGCGCCTCCTGCCAAACCGGGCAAGTTAAGCCAGTGATGCCGAGATGACTCTGGACATTGAACAAGCCACCGCCATTCTGCGGCGCGGCGGGCTGGTCGCCTTTCCCACAGAAACCGTTTATGGCCTAGGTGCGGACGCGGAAAACCCCGCAGCGGTGGCGCGCATTTTTGCAGCCAAGGGCAGGCCAGAAAATCATCCGGTGATCGTGCATATCGGCCATACCGGTCTGCTGGAATACTGGGCGGCAGACATTCCGCCATCAGCTCTGCTGTTGGCGCAAAGTTTTTGGCCGGGGCCGCTTACGCTCATCCTCAAACGCAACGCGCGTGTGCTCGATGCGGTAACCGGCGGGCAGGACACGGTCGGCCTGCGCATGCCGGATCACCCGGTGGCGCTCGCACTATTGAGCGCCTTCGGCGGCGGTGTGGCCGCGCCATCAGCCAATCGTTTTGGACGTATATCCCCTACCACGGCGCTTCATGTGCGAGACGAGTTGGGAGAGACCGTGGACTGCATATTGGATGGCGGGCCGTGCCGAGTGGGAATCGAGTCCACCATCCTCGACTTGAGCGGCGCACATCCACAACTGCTGCGTCCGGGTGCGATCAGTGCTGCCGCTATCGAAAGTGTGCTGGGTCAACCACTGGTTGAGGCATCGCACGCTGCACCGCGCGTACCAGGAACGCTAAAATCTCATTATGCGCCACGAACGCCACTCATCCTCATCCCGCCTCAAGACTTGAAAACCGAATTTGATTGGCGTCATAAAAATGGAGGGCGCATCGTGGTACTAGCCCGCTCCGTTGCGGCACCTAATTTTCAATGCGCTTGGTATGTCATGCCGGTCGATCCAGATGGCTACGCTCGTGAGCTGTACGCACAGCTACGTGCGCTTGATGAACTGCATGCAGAGCATATTCTCATCGAAGCTGTACCACCGGAGTCAATTTGGCAAGCAGTGCGAGATAGGTTAGCGCGCGCCTCACAAAGATAAGGGCACCTCTAAAAATTCAAATTTCTAAGTGAGACAAGGCGCGAACAAAAAATTGCGACGCGGCATATGTTTGATATGTAAGGAGCTATTTTTTGTGAGCAACGCAGTATGGCGACACAACGAAGTTGCTGTGCAGCCTCAACCTTCAGGTTACGCCGTAACTAAAAGTTGGATTTTTAGAGGTGCCCATAAGCATATCCATAGTAATGGAAGAACCAAGGTGATGCGCCATCAAATAGACACAGCAAAGCTTTCTGCCTCCACCAGTAAAAATTTCTGGAATGCTTGCGCTGCCGTAGATAGTCGTTTGTTCTTGAGATGAACGATATGCCAGTGTCGCACAATCGGGAATTGATCCACATTGAGTATTTGTAAACGTCCGGTTTCAAGCTCAAGCTCGATACTATGGCGTGAGATGATCCCCAGCCCCATGCCAGCTTGCACTGATTGTTTGACCGCTTCGTTGGTATCCATTTTCATGTGTGTCGGCAGTTTCATGCGATGACCGGCAAAGAAACGTTCCACCACATCGCGTGTGCCGGAACCCTGTTCGCGCAATAAAAAAGTTTCCAGTGCCAGATGTTGTGGCTGGATGCTTTTTAATTTGGCCAGTGGATGACTGGGTGCGGCAATGACTACCAGTGGGTTCTGCATGAATGATTTAGAAAGCATATCCGTGCCTTCCGGCGGCAGCCCCATGATGGCAAGGTCGGTGGGGTTTTCGGTGAGCTGTTTGATCACCGCATCTCGGTTGGCCACATGCAGGCCGACTTGAATTTTGGGATGCAGGTGGATGAATTTGGCCAGCAGTTGCGGCATGAAATAATTGGCCGTGCTGACCACGGAAATATCGAGGCGACCGCGCTCCAGTCCCTTCATCTCGCTGAATAATGAATCCATTTCCTTCAGTTGCAGTGAGATATTTCGGCTGTAATGCAGCAGTTCATGCCCGGCCTCAGTAAGGTGTATTTGTTTTCCAATTTGCTCGAACAGCGACAAGCCGATGCTGCTTTCCAATTGCTTGATCTGCATGGATACGGCTGGCTGAGACAGGAATAATTGTTTGGCGGCCAACGAAAAATTCAGGTGCGTTGCCGCCGCCTCAAAGACTTGCAATTGTCGAAATGTCAGGTGTGGCATAGCCCAAGCCTATCTATATATAAGGTTAATCTTATCATGTCCATCAAAACAATTGAATTGTTCTTATGGATTGCTGAGTCTAGTATGCCCCCCGTAACACCCGACCAACTGACGAGGAAATCGACATGAGTGAAGAACTGAAAGGAAAAGAGCGCTATAAATCTGGCGTGATTCCGTACAAAAAAATGGGTTACTGGGACCCGGACTACCAGATTAAGGAGACCGACGTGCTGGCGATGTTCCGCATGACCCCACAGGCGGGCGTGGAAGCGGATGAATGCGCGGCTGCGGTTGCTGGCGAATCCTCGACTGCGACTTGGACGGTGGTGTGGACTGACCGTTTGACCGCCTGCGAAATGTATCGCGCCAAGGCTTACCGCGTTGACCCCGTGCCGAACACCGGCCCTGGCACCAAGACCGAACAACAGTACTTTGCTTATATCGCTTATGACATAGACCTGTTTGAAGGCAATTCGATTGCCAACCTAACTGCGTCCATCATCGGTAACGTGTTTGGTATGAAGGCTGTTAAGGCATTGCGTCTGGAAGACATGCGCATTCCGGTTGCTTACCTTAAAACTTTCCAAGGCCCGGCAACAGGCGTGGTGGTTGAGCGCGAGCGTATGGACAAGTTTGGCCGTCCGCTGTTGGGTGCGACCACTAAACCGAAGCTGGGTCTGTCTGGCCGTAACTATGGCCGCGTGGTTTACGAAGCGCTCAAGGGCGGTTTGGATTTCATGAAAGACGACGAGAACATCAATTCACAGTCCTTCATGCACTGGCGTGATCGCTTCCTGTATTGCATGGATGCGGTAAATAAAGCATCTGCTGCCACTGGCGAAGTTAAAGGTCACTACATGAACGTGACTGCGGGTACGGTCGAAGAAATGATCGAACGCGCTGAATTTGCTAAGTCGCTTGGCTCTATCATCATCATGATTGACTTGGTTATCGGCTACAGCGCGATTCAGACCATGGCCATCTGGTCACGTAAGAACGACATGATCTTGCACTTGCACCGCGCGGGTAACTCGACTTACTCGCGTCAGAAAAATCACGGTATGGCATTCCGCGTGATCTGCAAGTGGATGCGTATGGCCGGCGTGGATCACATCCATGCAGGTACCGTTGTTGGCAAGCTGGAAGGTGATCCAATGATGATCCGTGGTTATTACGACACGCTGCTCGACACCCACACCAAGATCCAACTCGAAAAAGGTATTTTCTTCGAACAGGATTGGGCTTCGCTGAACAAGTGTATGCCAGTCGCTTCCGGTGGTATTCACGCCGGACAAATGCACCAGTTGCTGACTTATCTGGGCGACGACGTGGTCTTGCAATTCGGCGGCGGCACCATCAGTCACCCGGATGGTATCCAAGCCGGTGCTGTAGCCAACCGTACTGCGCTGGAAGTGATGGTGCAGGCGCGTAACGAAGGCCGTGACATCTGGAACGAAGGCCCGAAGATTCTGCAAGATGCTGCCAAATGGTGCAAACCGCTCAAAGCCGGTCTGGATACGTGGAAAGATATTTCGTTTAACTACGAATCCACCGACAGCCCTGACTTTGTGGCATCCACCACGGCCAGCGTTTAAACCATACAAGGAGAAACGACTATGATGACCAATCCTGGAAACATCGTCACGCAAGGACAGTTTTCTTTTCTGCCCCCGTTGACCGATGCGCAAATTACCGCGCAAGTAAAATATGCACTGGGCAAAGGCTGGGCGCTCGGCATTGAATACACCGACGACCCGCACCCGCGCAACACTTATTGGGAAATGTTTGGCAACCCAATGTTTGACCTGAAAGATCCTGCCGGGATTTTGATGGAAATCAACAACTGCCGTAAGACGTTCCCCAATCACTACATCCGTGTGACCGCGTTCAGCGCGATTCGCGGGGTAGAGAGCGTAACCATGTCCTACATCGTCAACCGCCCCAAGAAAGAGCCAGGCTTTGGCCTGGTGCGTCAAGAAACTGATGGCCGCACTATGCGCTACACCATCCATTCTTACGCAACTGATAAGTCTGAGGGTGAGCGGTATTAATGTAGTATAGATGTAGGGTGGGTTGCAGCATAGCTGTATAACCCACCAGTAGCAAAAATGGCGGGCGCAATAAACGCCCGCCATTTTTTTCAACCCCCCCAATTTTAAACACCATAGGGAATTTCCCATGAGCGAAACAGACCCACTCCATGCCATTCTGGCCGATGACGCGCCGGTTAACCTGGAAGCCGAATTTGAAGCCTCCAACGTCAAGGACGTATTAAATAAACTCGACCGCGAACTGATTGGCTTGAAGCCGGTAAAAACCCGCATCCGCGAAATTGCGGCGCTGCTGTTGGTGGACAGGCTGCGCAAACAATTCGCGCTCACCTCTGCCACGCCCACGCTACACATGAACTTTACCGGCAACCCCGGTACCGGAAAAACGACAGTAGCCATGCGTATGGCCGAAATTCTGCATCGTCTGGGTTACGTACGCGAAGGCCATTTGGTTTCCGTCACACGCGACGATCTGGTTGGGCAATACATCGGCCACACCGCGCCCAAAACCAAAGAAGTCATCAAAAAAGCCATGGGCGGCGTGTTATTCATAGACGAAGCCTATTATCTGTACAAGCCGGAAAACGAACGCGACTACGGCGCGGAATCCATCGAAATTCTGTTGCAAGTGATGGAAAACAACCGCGACGATCTGGTGGTGATTCTGGCCGGTTACAAAGATCGCATGGACAAATTTTTCCATAGCAACCCCGGCATGCGCTCGCGCGTCGCGCATCACATCGATTTCCCCGACTACAGCGCTGAGGAATTGCTGCATATTGCCAAGCTCATGTTGGCGCAGCAAAATTATCGCTTCAGCCCAGACGCCGAGAAAGCGTTTTTCAACTACATCTCGATTCGCATGACGCTGGAACATTTCGCCAACGCGCGCTCGGTACGCAACGCGCTGGATCGTTCGCGCCTGCGCCAGGCTAATCGCTTGTTTGCCAACGCCAGCAAATCGTTGAGTAAGACCGACCTGATGACGCTCGAAGCGGAAGATATTTTAGCCAGTCGCGTGTTTTTGGAAGGCAAGCTGGATATGGACGGCGACGAAGGTAGTGACGTGGTTGCCGACTGAGTCGTTACATGGCAAAACAATACGACACCTTATCCGAACCCTTGCAGGCGTTCATCGCCACACAAAAAATATTTTTTGTGGGCACGGCCACGGCGGATAGTCGGATCAATGTTTCGCCCAAAGGCATGGATAGCTTGCGTGTCCTCACCAATAGCAGAGTGCTGTGGCTCAACCTCACCGGAAGCGGCAACGAGACTTCAGCACACATACAGCAAGACCCGCGCATGACTCTTATGTTCTGTGCATTCGACGGTGCGCCGCTGATACTGCGGTTGTATGGCACGGCGCGTGTGATTCATCAAAACGATCCAGAATGGTCGGCGCTCTTTTCCCACTTTACGCCTTTGCCGGGTGCCAGGCAGGTTTTTGATCTCTCCATAGAGCTAGTGCAAACTTCGTGCGGATTTGGCGTTCCTTATTTATCATATAAGGAAGAAAGATCCACGCTTGCCGATTGGGCGACGAAAAAAGGGGATGAGGGTGTGCGAAATTATTGGCAAGAAAAAAACCAGGTAAGCATAGACAATATTCCCACCCATATCATCGAAAAAAATATTTAATCATGGAGAAGAAAATTACATGACTATCCTCGAACTCTACCATGAGATGCACACTGCGCTAAAAGGGTCAGCAGATGCCGCAACCATAGACCGACTGACGACAGAAGCCGGGCGCTTTACCAGTACCGTCGGTTGGGCTGACGGCGTGATAGACAAAGATGGGCGTATCGCCGAGGCCTTCGACAGCCTGAGGGAAATAGCATTTGCCCGGTTTAAGCTGGCCAACGATAGTGATATGGCTACCTTGCACGATGCGCTGGCTAATCTTATTCTCGCCATTCGTACCCACGACGAAGATCTGGATCCGTCACCCGATAACGACGAGCACGATATGTGATGTGGCAGTGAATTAAGCAATCGGGTAAATTGAAACGCATCAACAATCATTAGTGAAAGCAAAAACATGAACAAACCATTAGTTGCCATCGTCATGGGCAGTGCGAATGACTGGGATGTGATGCAGCAAGCTGCTCAGCAACTAAAAGATTTTGGTATCGCGTATGATGCACGCGCCATTTCTGCCCATCGCTCACCGGATTTGTTGGTTGAATACGTCAAAGACATGGTTGCACAGGGCGTGCAATGTTTTATCGCAGGTGCAGGCGGTGCGGCGCATCTGGCCGGTGTGGTGGCCAGCAAAACCACATTGCCGGTGTTAGGTGTGCCTATTCCGTCGAAGTATCTAAAGGGTATGGATTCGCTGCTCTCCACCGTGCAAATGCCCAAGGGCATACCGGTCGCCACTTTTGCCATCGGCGAGGCGGGCGCGGTTAACGCCGGATTATTTGCGGTGTCCACCTTGGCACTGAATGATGAAAAACTGGCAGAACGCCTAAAACAATATCGAAAAAAACAGGCCGACGCGATTGCATCCACTATACTTCCCCCTTTTAGCTAAGCTATCCATATGCCTGCACTCCACGAATCAAACCTTACCAGCCTGCCGTTCTTGCACAGAGGCAAAGTGCGCGACATTTATGCGGTGGATGAGCAACATTTGCTCATCGTGCAAACGGATCGGCTGTCAGCATTTGATGTCATCTTGCCTAACCCGGTGCCGGGCAAGGGCGAGGTGCTCACCACGCTGTCTAATTTCTGGTTCGGTAAATTGGGACACATTATTCCCAATCACCTTTCCGGCATCACGCCCGAGTCCGTTGTTAAAACCGATGCTGATCGCGCTCAAGTGGCTGGACGTGCCTTTGTGGTGAAGCGACTGCAACCCTTGCCGATTGAGGCCATCGTGCGCGGTTATCTGGTCGGCTCCGGCTGGAAGGATTATCAAAAGACTGGCGCGGTGTGCGGCATTCCGCTGCCCCCTGGATTGCGCGAAGCACAGAAGCTGCCGCAGCCATTGTTCACACCGTCTACCAAGGCGGCGATGGGCGAGCATGATGAAAATATTTCTTTTGATGAGGCCGTTAAATTATTGGGTGCGGAGCGCGCCAACGAAGTACGTGCCGCCACACTGGCACTCTACACGCAGGCGGCTGAATACGCGGCAACCAAGGGCATCATCATCGCCGATACCAAGTTTGAATTTGGCGTGGATAAAACCGGCAAACTTTATTTGATAGATGAAGCACTCACACCGGATTCTTCGCGCTTTTGGCCTGCTGACCAATATAAAGTCGGCAGCAACCCACCCAGCTATGACAAGCAATTTGTGCGCGACTGGCTGGAAACTTCCGGCTGGAACAAGCAGCCTCCCGCGCCGCAAGTGCCTGCTGATGTATTGCAAAAGACTTCGGACAAATACCACGAAGCCTTGCGGAAGTTGATTGGCGGGAATTGATTGGCAAAGGTTAATCGGCGCATGACTTTTCCACCGCAGAAATTAATTGATGGCTTTGTGCGTTTTCGAGCGCGACATTACGATCAAGGTGACAGCCTGTTTCAGCAGTTAGTAGCGCAGGGGCAGACACCTAAAACGATGGTGGTGGCCTGTTGCGATTCGCGTGTGGATCCCGCTTTGGTACTGGATTGTGCGCCGGGCGATTTGTTTGTCATACGCAATGTGGCCAACCTCGTTCCGCCTTCCGAGGGACGCATCGGCCATCACGGCACCAGCGCCGCGCTGGAATTCGGTGTACGCAACCTCGGTGTGGAACACATCATCGTGCTGGGACATGCTCACTGCGGTGGGATACAGGCGCTGGTTAATACGGGCGGCCTACACAATCCTGATTCTTTTATGGACGACTGGATGCATCTGGCAGAAAGTGCTCGCGCCAGCGTGATACAGGACATGCCGAATGCTTCATTGGAAGAGCAAGTGTGTGCTTGCGAACAGCGCGCCATTCTGGTTTCGCTGTATAACTTGATGACTTTTCCCTGGGTGCATGAGCGCGTTGAAAAAGGCACACTCACTTTGCATGGCTGGTACTTTGATATAGAGCGCGGAGAACTGCTGCGTTACAATTCGAATATCAAGCGTTTCGAAGCACTTTCCTGATTGCCGCAACTATCTTCATACAAAGCGGCATTATCTTTCGTTCAGCGATTGGCTTCTAATAAGCTACCCCAATTCCGCTTCAAAAATGAGTTAAGTGGAGCTAAGTGACATTACGTGGAGGGGTTTTCCCCCGTGTTGCAATCAAACTTAACATGATGCTGGTACCCAGCACCGCGATGATGACACCCAGAGATACCGCCACCGGAATCTTGAACCAATCCACGATCAGCATCTTGACGCCAACGAACATCAGCACCACTGCCAGACCATATTTGAGCAAGTGAAAGCGCGCGGCCATATCGGCCAGCAGGAAATACAGCGCGCGCAAGCCCAAAATGGCGAAGATGTTGGAAGTGAGCACGATGAACGGATCGCTGGTAACGGCGAAAATGGCAGGGATGCTGTCCATCGCAAAGATCAGGTCGGAAGCCTCGATCAGCACCAGCACCAAAAACATCGGCGTGAACCAGCGCACGCCCTTCTCATAGATCCAAAATTTGTCGCCGTGATAATTATCGGTAATGCGCATATGGCTACGTAGCCATTTCAACAGCGGGTTTTTGGACAGATCAGACTCGTGCTCGGCGAACAAAAACATCTTGATGCCGGTGATGAGCAGAAACGCGCCAAAAATATACAGTACCCAATGAAATTGCGCGATCAGCCAGGCACCGAGAAAAATCAGCACCACGCGCATGACAATAGCACCCAGCACGCCATACACCAATACTCGTTTTTGGTATTCCAACGGCACAGAAAAATAGCCAAACAACATGACAAAAACAAAAATGTTGTCCATCGCCAAGGTCTTTTCCAAAAGATAACCGGTGAGATATTCCATGGTCTTGGCATCCGCCACTTCGCGCCCGGCGGTGTGATCCAGCCAGCCCCAGAGAGCGCCACCGAACAACATCGCCATCGTGAACCACACCAGCGACCAGGCCAACGCCTCGCGCACCGTGACCTTTTGTGCGCCATTCCGCCCCAGCAAGAACATATCCACCGCCAGCATGGCCAGCACAAACACGCCGAACCCGGCCCACATCCACCAAGCGCCTATCGATTGCAATTCGTTCATACCATCCTTATCTGTTTTAAGTGTTCAGTCCTGTAATAGGGTCGCCTATTATCGCTTAATTATGCTGGCAGCACATGTAAACGGATGTCCAGTGATGAAAACTTTTAGCGCTTCCGCCAAGAGGCGGAATTAACGTCGCCCTTGAACCCATTCGATCAAAGCATCTTGCGCCTGTTGTCCGCCATAGGCGTTGTGATGGTTGATTAAAAATACCACTATCCATTGCTTGCCACTGCGCGATTGCACATAACCGGCTACCGCATTTACACCTTCCAGAGAACCCGTTTTAAGGTGGCCGTAGCCAGTGGATGATTTGTCGGTAAGCCGTTTTTTCAAAGTGCCATCCACCCCCACGATGGGCAAAGATGCCTCGAACTCAGCCGCCAGCGGCCCGCGCTTTGCACTTTGCAGCAACACAGCCAGATGGTGCGGGCTGATGCGCTCACGGCGCGACAAGCCCGCGCCATTTTCCAACACCAGTTCGGGGAAGTTCAAACCTTTTTTTGTGAGCCAATCCCGTATAACTTGTTCACTGCGCGCAATACTGGCTGGGAACGGTACACTAACTGGTGTTGATTCCGCAGGCAGTGGGCAGGGCAACGGTTCAATACACAGCGCGTCGCCCTCGGCCTGAGTATCGTTCTCTGATTGCACGGATAGTTTGGGGCTGGCGCTCAGGCTCATAAAAAGCTGGCGCGCCATGACATTGTTGCTGAACTTATTAATGTCGCGTATCAGCTCGCTTAACGGCGCAGAGTGGTGTGTTGCAAACAGTGCCGCATTTTCTGGCAGCACACCTTCACGCAATTCTCCATCCAGTGTGCCGCCCATTTCCTGCCACAGTGTGCGAAACACAGCAGCCATGTATTGCGGGTGAGGCAGCGGACAAATATAGTTTTCACACTCGCCACATTGCATTGGGAACGTGCCTTGCAATAACATCACATCCTCGTTCAGTTGCGTGGAAATGTGTTCATCCCAGTTGCCGCAATTTTCTGTACCGGTGGCCGCGGCAATGCGGTTGTCGCGCGTGATACCCGCCAACTCTGGCTCGCTAATGACATTGATCTTTTCACCATCCGGAATAAAGCGCAGGCGTACCGCGTTAAAGTTAAGCAGCAAC
Organism: Gallionellaceae bacterium; assembly: GCA_043755195.1. Taxonomy (GTDB): domain Bacteria; phylum Pseudomonadota; class Gammaproteobacteria; order Burkholderiales; family Gallionellaceae; genus Nitrotoga. The sequence goes on along the minus strand of JAYUTK010000027.1, from coordinate 29,664 downwards.
GCATCCGGGCCCATGTTGTAGGGACGAGTAGGCTCATTGTCAAAGGCCGAGGAATCGTGAGCCTCTATTTCAAATACGCTGCGATCCAGCACCAAGTTGCCACGAATATCACGCAAACCACGGTCGCGCAGTTCACGCAGCCACAACCAGAATTGTTCCAGTGACAGCTTAGGGTTGCCATATCCTTTCAAAATTAAATCGCCTTGCAGTACACCCTGTTCCAAATTTCCATTGAGGTACGCCTCGGTTTTCCAAGTATGGGTCGGGCCCAATACCCCTAGCCCGGCATAAGTGGTGAGCAATTTCATGGTCGAAGCCGGGTTCATCGCCTGCTTGGCGTTGATGCTGATGAGGGGTCTGCGCGCATTAACTTCACGCACCTCGATCCCGACACTGCTCATAGGTATGTGTGCTTGCTTGAGCGCTTTTAATACTGACGGCGGCAAAGATACAGCGTATGTGTTGCCGGATAAAAAAATTGCCAGCAGCAAGCTATGACACAGTTTCATAAATACCCTTCAGGCGAGCGCCGCTATGACCGATAGCGACCCCGTAATCAGCTTATCTATCTCCGATTCGCTAATGACGTAGGGCGGCATAAAATAAACAGTATGGCCTATAGGCCGCAATAAAATTTCCTGCTCCAACGCAAGCTGGAAACAACGTCGAGCGAAATCGGCATGAGGGCTGTCCACCTCAAATGCCCAGATCATGCCGCTGTTACGGAAATTTTTTACCGCTGGATGGTCGCGTAAGGGCTGTGCCATTCGGTTGAAATAAGCAGCTTTATGGCGATTGATGTTCAGCACATCGTCTTTGGCAAAAATATCCAGCGTGGCTAGTGCTGCACGACAAGCGATTGGGTTACCGGTATAGGAATGAGAGTGTAAAAATCCGCGCGCCAGGTCGTCGTCATAAAATGCCTGATAAATTTCATCGGTCGTCAGCACCACCGACAACGGCAGATAGCCTCCCGTCAGCCCTTTGGACAAACACATAAAGTCCGGTGAAATACCCGCCTGCTCACAGGCAAACATCGTCCCCGTTCGCCCCATGCCCACTGCAATTTCATCGGCAATCAGATGCACCTGATACTGATGGCACAACGCACGCGCACGAGTTAAATATATCGGGTGATACATGGCCATGCCTGCCGCACCTTGTACCAGCGGCTCTACAATCAATGCCGCAATGCTGTGGTGATGCTGTTGTAAATATTGCTCCAGCTCGCCGACACAGCGCACGGCATAATCATGGGCACTTTCACCCACTCTGGCCATGCGACTATCCGGGCTGATTACCGTGGCATTTTTTTTCAGCAACTCACCATATGCGTCTTTAAACAAAGCCACATCCGTTACCGAGAGCGCGCCCAGCGTTTCGCCGTGATAAGAATTTTGCAAACTGATGAAATGATGCTTGCTCGGCTTACCGATGTTGCGCCAATATTGCACGCTCATCTTGAGCGCGATTTCGATAGCGGAGGCACCGTCTGAAGCAAAGAAGCAGTGGCCTAATCCAGTCGGAGCCAGTTGAGTCAGACGTTCCGCAAGCTGTATCACCGGCTCGTGCGTAAAGCCAGCCAGCATGACGTGCTCCAACTTGCCCAGTTGGTCGGTAATGGCGGCGTTAATATGCGGATTGCAATGCCCGAATAAATTCACCCACCAGGAACTCACCGCATCCAGATAACGCTTGCCGACGAAATCATACAGCCACACCCCTTGCCCGCGCTCAATCGGCAATAGCGGCAAAGTTTCGTGCCGCTTCATCTGCGTGTAGGGATGCCATACAGCAGTGCGGGAGCGGGCTAGATAATCGGCATTCAGCATGACACGGTTCTATATGAAATAGCGCTAAGATTTAATTGCCTTGATTTTAGGTTAAGTTTACGATGGTGGCCGATTTATTTACTGCATTATTGACTGGAGTACGCACATGGAATTTGATGGGATAGGCTCGACGATCAAGCACAATGCTGATGGCACGGTGTCCATTTCAACAAGCACAGGTGAGATGATAGCGATTGACGAGCAGGGGAGGGCGAATATCAATCTCAAAAAAATCGGGGCTGTTGGAATACACAACCTGGCAGATATCGAAGTTCACAATATCAATACAATCGTCGGATCAATATCACACTATGTGCGATTTGTCGGCGGCGGTGAAATCAGGTTTGTGTATAACGCCAGCGGCCAACTGATAGAGCTATCGGCCACCAATGTCATCACCACCATTTCACAAGACAATGAAATTATTTTCAAGCACAAGCCAGCAGAAGCTGGCTAGCGACCTGATCTTTGCAGCTTGAATTACGTCTTTAATCCTAAGTCTCTTACCACAGAGATACTGAGAAAGGCCATCATTACAATGAGTCTTTGGCATGTTGTCTCTCACCCAACAGGGGATGCTGCTTGGCAGCACAACGGCTTGTTTTTCCTCTGTGTTCTCTGTGCCTCTTTGGTTCAACTGCTATTTCTAGGTTAATTTTACAACGGCAGCGCCGACATCTGCATCGGCCAACCATAGGTGCCGGGACGTGTGTGATCTGCCAGCATAAAACGGAAGCCCATGGTGACTGTGGTTTCCGTAGTGTGCGTAGCGGATAATGTCTGAGTGACTACCCCGCCTTTGCCATCTAGCTGCATCTCATCGCCCAATCCCCTGACAATTGTTTGATGTACGAAATCGCCCAAATTTTCGAATACCAACATGTAGCCACCGGGACTATTGTGATTAATTTTTGCTTTTAATGCAGCGGGGACTTCTATGTAGCCACGGTTAATGTCTTCTGCAGTGATGGTCAGATCAGTCAGATAATCCAGCACTTTAAGACTCACCTGCCGGGTCACTGTAATTTCCTTTGATGGCTCGATCGGGTCGTATTCATTGGCCTCAGTATTGGATGACATCGAGAATGATCCCAAGGCAAGCGCAGTCGCCAGCGCCGCAGAGACCATTCTGTGCTGAAGTTGCAGCATGTTGGCAATCTGATGAGGGCGAACAATGCCCTCTGCAACCATATCTTCGCCCAGTTTTTTTCCGGTTAGCTTTTGGCGCAGCAAGCTTGCTACCATTTGCGTCCGTGTTATCAATCCGGCGGCAACCATCATCTCACCCAAGCGTAGCGGCCCGATCACTGTTTCCTTGGCCGATTGGCGGCGCTGAAATTCCAGCGCGACATTCAGTTCACCCGGATCTAGCCCCATTTTTAACAGGATGTGCCCAAGCTTTCCGCCACTACTGCACTGCTCAACAATGGCGACTTCCAGCTTGTCGAGCGTTATCCGCCCAGCCTGAAGCAACATCTCTCCCAAGCGGTAACGAATACCCGCTGCTAGATTGAGCTCATCGTTCAAACGGCGCACTTTAGGCTGCAATATTTCTCCTGCCGTTTGGTCATTCCTTCTTCTTTGGTATTTTTGACGCATCTCCCCCCCTATGACTTCTCTCAACTTTAAGGACTTGTCGGCACGAAAACAGGAATCTTTAGGCGTCGCTGCAAATAATATTAGTCACGGATAAATCGAGACGAGATATGGGTGGCAGGTTAACAGTGACAACGTCACTGGACATCATCCTTAACTGAGCTGAGTACGAGTATAATGTCAACACTGCTGTGAAATTAGCAGAAATCTGCAAGTTTCCTGCTATCAAAAAATTTTGGAGAAAAAATGAAGCGTATTGAACACGGCTTGGAAATGTTTATGTTCGGCAGTCGCTGGCTGCTTGTGCCATTTTATATGGGGCTAGTCGGCGGCATTGCCTTACTGCTAGTGAAATTCGTCAAGGCATTTTTCGCGCTGATTCCGACCGTTTTTACTGGGGACAGCGGCGCCGCTCTGTTGGGGATATTGTCGTTGGTAGATATTACTTTGGTGGCAAATCTGCTCATTATCATTATCTTTGCTGGCTACGAGAATTTCGTTTCCAAGATTGACACCGGTGACAGCGAAGATCGTCCAAGCTGGATGGGGCATGTGAGTTTTTCTGATCTTAAGTTGAAGCTCATCGGTTCCATCGTCGCTATTTCTGGAATTGAGCTGCTCAAGTACTTCATCAACGTCAAGGAGGTCACCAGCCACGAATTGGGCTGGGCGGTGGGCATTCACCTGACGCTGGTATTTTCTGGCGTGATGTTCGCGCTGATGGATCGTATTTCCGGTAGTTCACACGGCAAAGAATAAACGACACCCTGGCAAGAAATCTGGAATTATTGATTGCTCAGAAATTTTTCTATCGCGCTGATACGCGCTTGCTGTATTGCGGCTGAAATCATATTGTCATCGAAACATTGCTGGGCAATTTCACCCGCATCCACTGACCGCGCAACATCCAATAGATTCAACAAATAATCTGCCTGCGGGTAAGCGTCATTTTCGTGCCCGGTGCGCCCACGCGCATCGGCTGCACAAGCTTGCATTAGGTGGCTGAAGCGGTCTGGTCTGCGCCAGGCATCGGTTGAATGGAATAATTTGATGACGGTCTCGGCGCGCAACTCTTGGGCGCGATGAATGTCACCATGATAGCGCGCTGTCAACAAAGCCAGGTCACGGCATTCGCTGGGCGCACGCAAACGCTGCGACAGACTTTTCACTAATGCCACGCTACGCATCTCATGCCCGATGTGGCGCGGCAATATATCCTTCGGCGTAGTTGCCTTGCCCAGATCATGGGTCAGCGCGGCGAACCGCACTTCTAATGCGTAACGATGCCGAGCCGCATCGTCTATCACCATCATGGTGTGTATGCCGCAATCAATTTCGGGGTGATATTTTGGCGGCTGAGGTACGCCGAACAGTGCGTTTACTTCGGGCAGAATTTTAGCCAGCGCGTCACATGCACGCAGCGTGATGAAAAAACGGGACGGCGCATCTTCCATCATGCCGCGCGCCAACTCTTGCCACACGCGTTCCGCCACCAGTGCATCTACTTCGCCGCTGCTCACCATATCGCGCATCAGCAGCAACGTATCGGGTGCAATGGTAAAGCCAAAGCGAGCGGCAAACCGCGCTGCACGAAGGATGCGTACCGGGTCTTCGCTGAATGCTGGGCTGACATGGCGCAAAATACCGGCGCGCAAATCTGCAACACCGTTATAAGGATCAATCAAGCTGCCATCCGCAGCTAGTGCAATAGCATTAATGGTGAAATCGCGGCGCGATAAATCCTGCTCCAGCGTGACCTCTGGCGCTGCATACACATCAAAGCCTTTGTAGCCGCGAGAAATTTTGCGCTCGGTGCGAGCAAGCGCATATTCTTCATGCGTGTCAGGATGCAGAAACACCGGGAAATCTTTGCCCACCGGTTTGTAGCCACGCGCCACCATATCTTCCGGCGTGCCGCCGACCACGACCCAATCGTGATCTTGCACAGCCAAGCCGAGCAACTGGTCGCGCACCGCGCCGCCCACACAGTAAATTTTTAGTGCGCCATTCACGGCTCGATAGCGTGGACAAGGGCAGGATGAATGGCTAACTGGCTAACCACAATGTTGACCGGTTTATTCTGGCTGCCTGCAATAATGCCCAGACGTTCTTTAAGCGAACGGGGTGGCTGGCCGAATAATTTAGCGTAATACACGGCATTGCTCATTACTTTTTTAACGTATTGGCGAGTTTCGTCAAACGGGATGGTTTCCACGTAAATAGCCCCTTCCAGTGCATTTTCTGCACGCCATTGACGCGCGCGACTGGGGCCGGCATTGTAGGCGGCAGAAGCTAACAAAAGGTTGTTGTCGAGCGCTGACAGTACGTTTTTCATGTAATACGTGCCCAGCTTGAGATTGGTATCAAGCTGATGAATAAGTGCTTTTCGATAATTTTTCATGCCCAATTTTTTTGCTACCCAGCGAGCTGTTGCTGGCATGATTTGCATCACACCTGCAGCGCCTACCGTTGATTTTGCCTGAGCGACGAAGCGACTTTCTTGACGCATCAGTCCGAATACCCAAGCTTCTTCCAAGTCGTTTGTGCGAACATAGTCCTGCATTTCTTGGCGATACGGCGCAGGATAGCGCAGGTTGAAATCGTGCAATTGCACGGTGCGGTTGGCGGTATTGATGGCATGGTCGTACATCTGGTGACGTAGGGCAATTTCTGCGGCTACCAGCAATTGCTTGTCGTCAAATTTGCGTGTCGCCCACTCCCATTCCAACGCTGCATCGGTGCGTAAATCCATGCGATACAATGTCAATGTGCGCTGCACGGCGGGAAGCGCCAACATATTACTTATGGTTGTGTCGTCCGCTTGGTAGTTGGCTGAAATCATGCCCGATGCGGATGACGCACCCAACTCTTCTGCTGCTAATTGGCCGTAATAATTATGGTCGGCACTCAATTCAACAAACAACGCCTCAGCTTCAGGCAATCGCCCTAATTCCCGCAGCGCGCGCGCGTTCCAGTAGCGCCATACCCCTTCTCCCTGTTGTGGAACAGGCATGCTGGCAATAGCCGCCCACACCTCATGCCAATTTTGTGCGCGCAATGCAGCGCGAGCGCGCCAAGCCAATTGCGCCTCGGACAATGGCGCGTCACCTGCCGCTTTGTACCATTCCAGCGCGCGGGCATCTTGCTTGCGCGCCGCCTCGTAGCCTAGCCAGCCAAAAAAATAGCGGCGCTCATCTGCGTTAAAGTGTTCGGAAATTTTCTCCCATCGGGTATAGGCCAATTGCGGTTGTTTTTTGGCCAAGCGTTGCAGCGCAAACAGCGTCACACTGCGCTGCGCCTCGGAAGCAGCGCTCAGCTTGGCTTTGCTGAGATAACGCTCTGGATTGGCGGCAGCGCTATTTATTGAGGTTGAAATAGGCGCACGCTCCGCAGGTAATTTTTTTGTCAGTTGCTTGGCTAGTGCTATATCTCCCGACTCCAAGGCCAAGCGCAGGCGCTGCCATACATCCGCTTCGCTGATAATGCCCTTAGCCAGCGCAGCATCGAACAGCGATGCACAAGCTTCGGGTTGCTCATCCTTCCATGCCATCCATAAATGGCGTGTTTCCTGCTGCTCCTGCAATGAGGTGAAAGGCGGCTCAAGGACGGCATCGTTGTTGTGCTGTGACAGCGGGACATCCTGCAAGTATTGGCGCGCTTGCAACGCATAGCAGGCCAGCCCCGTATCCTTATTTATCAGAAGTGGATATTGCTCTGTATAGGTAATCCAGCGCCGATTTTTCCCCAGCACCCTTAACCATTCCGCCCGCATACGATCAATCAGCGGCATGTCGTCAGCGTGGCTGAGAAATGCCAGCACAGTGCTATCGTCGGCAGATTCTAAACGCATACGCAACTGGTAATAAGCGAGATAAGGTTTCAGCGGAGATTGCTCAAGCTGTGCCGCAATCTTATCCAGCTTGGCCGCATTGCCCACACGGAAGGCTTCGCGTGCAGCCAAATAATCCGCATCTTGATCCGCCAGGGCAAGGGTAGAGACTAAGAATAGTGTGAATGCAAATAATTTCATTAGTTGGGGCGTTGAAGAACTGATTGCATAAAGAATAGCACAAGGACACCACTTAAATTTAAAATCCCAAGTGGGGGAAGTACAAGAAAAATTCCCACGCTCAGCGCTTGGAGCTCGCCATTTTTTAGAGGTTCCTTAAGCATGTCATGCAATTTTTTCAAGCAACCATGCTTGCTAGCATGCTCTGCAACGCCGCCTCCGGACAGCTGCATATCTTCAGTCCCCATCCCAAGGAAAGCGCTGAACAAGTTTTAATTCGCTACCCCTGCGCGGGCATGACGACTTAATCAGCATTTCCCCTAGGTTAATCCACAACCGACCTGCCAGAATGACCGTCCACACCTTATGTGACAGGCACGATACCTGACGCAGGGCGCGCAGCGAATGGATGTAATACACACCGAAACGACGCTATGGGGTTTAAGCCCAGATAATCCATTAGCCCGTTATTCCCGCCTACGCGGGAATAACGTAATTGGGTCTAATGGATGATCCGGGTTAATAAGTGTGTAAACCGTACTCTCACTGTGTCCTTTGTGAACTCTGTGACTTGATTTTCGGTTTTTAGGTTTACTCTTCCTCCACCGCAAACAGACGACGATGCTCCTTGATTGCATAACGGTCGGTCATGCCGGCGATGTAGTCAGAAACAGCGCGGGAGCAATCTGTTTGCGCCTGTTTTTCAAATTGCGGCGGTAGCAGACGGCTATTTTCCATAAATGCCTGGAATAAATCACCGATGATGCGGCGCGCTTTGGTGCTCATACGCATGACGCGGTAGTGACGGTATAAGTGGTTGCGTAAAAATTTCTTAAGTTCGCGCTGCTGCTCATAAATTTCTGCGCTGAATGCGGCCAAAGGCGGCGCGGCGCGCACCTCGGCGATTTCACGTATGCCCTGTTGCTGAATATTCTTTTCGGTTTCGCGGATTAAATCAGTGGCCAGCGTGTTAATCATACGCCGTATGGTTTCGTGGATCAGGCGACGCTCAGTCAAACTGGGATAGGCCGCGCGCACGATGGCGAGATGTCCGGCAAATAAACGCACCTCGGCGATTTGATCCAGGGTCAGCAGCCCGGAACGCAGGCCATCATCCACATCGTGATTGTTATATGCGATTTCATCAGCGAGGTTGGCAATTTGCGCTTCCAGTGATGGACGTTGTTGCTTGAGAAAACGTACACCTATCTCGCCCAGCTTGGCAGCCTTTTCAGGGGAGCAATGTTTTAGTATGCCCTCGCGGGTTTCAAAACACAGATTGAGTCCATCAAAGGCAGCATAGTGATCTTCCAGCACATCCACCACGCGCAATGATTGCAGATTGTGCTCAAAGCCGCCATATTCTTTCATGCAGGCATTCAAGGCATCCTGTCCGGCATGGCCGAAAGGCGTGTGACCTAGATCGTGCGCCAATGAAATAGCCTCTACCAGGTCTTCGTTTAATTTTAGATAGCGTGCGATGGAGCGTCCGATTTGCGCCACTTCCATGCTGTGGGTTAAACGGGTGCGAAACAAATCGCCTTCGTGGTTAACGAAGACTTGGGTTTTATATTCCAGACGGCGGAAGGCGGTGGAATGGATGATGCGGTCACGATCGCGCTGAAATTCGCTGCGACCAAACGGCGCTTCTTCGTGCACAATCCTGCTGCGCGTGTTGTGCTCACTGACTGCGTAAGAGGCTAGTTCCATTTTTAGAGACGCCCATGAATTGTGTGCAACTTACTTTACCACCCCTTGGCTGCATGCATTTAACGTCTGTAGCAACAATGCTTGCGGCACATCTCCGCTGACCACCGCTTGGCCTATGCGCTTAAGCAAGACAAAGCGTATTTGTCCACCCACTACTTTTTTGTCCAGCCCCATGAGTTGTAAATATTTTTCTTCGCCCAAAGCTGGCGCTATCAGCGGTAATCCGCTGCGCTTAAATAAAGTGCGAATGCGGGTGACATCCTGTGTGCTAAGCCAACCCAGGCGGCCTGATAAATCGGCAGCCATGAGGGTACCCGCCGCCACCGCTTCACCGTGCAACCACACGCCATAGCCCATGCCGGTTTCAATCGCGTGGCCGAAAGTGTGGCCGAGATTGAGTAGCGCCCGTTCGCCGCTCTCTCTCTCATCCCGGGCGACGACTTCGGCCTTGTTTTGGCAACTGCGGCTAATGGCGTACTGCAGTGCGCTTGTATCCCGCGCCAACAACTTGTCTATGTTTTGCTCCAGCCATTCAAAAAAAGGCAGGTCGCGGATCAAGCCATATTTGATTACTTCAGCTATTCCTGCACGCAACTCTCGATCCGGCAGCGTGGTCAGCGTGGCAATGTCAGCCAGCACCACTTGCGGTTGGTAAAACGCGCCTATCATATTCTTGCCCAGCGCATGGTTGATGCCGGTCTTGCCACCCACCGACGAATCCACTTGCGCCAGCAAGGTGGTAGGAATTTGAATAAAGGGCACGCCGCGCAAATAGGTTGCAGCCGCATAACCCGCCATGTCACCGACAACGCCACCGCCCAAGGCGAGTACCGTTGTATTTCGTTCGCAGCGATTGTTTAACAGGGCGGTATAAATCGTGTCCATTGTTTCTGCATTTTTATATTCCTCTCCATCCGGCAAGATGATGGGCAGCACAGCTATGCCATGCTTGTGCAGCAAGGATTGTAACGGCGCAAGATACAGCGCTGCGACAGTGGAATTGGTTACCACGGCCACTTTTTTGCTGGGCAAGTGCGGCAACAATAATTCTGCCTGGCTTAGTAAATTCTCACCAATGTGGATAGGATAACTACGATTTGCCAAGCTTACTGTGAGTGTTTGCATAATGAGGCTAGCGATAATTTTTCTGTGATTTTACTCAATTCCATCTCTAGGTGTAGCACCAAGGTCTGCGGGCTTTGTTTGCTGGTAGGCTCGATTAGATCCGCTACTGCAGTGTAGAGAGCATCACGCTGCTGGCACAATTCTTTCAATCGTGCGTAGGGATCAGCGGTCTGTAATAGTGGGCGGTTGCGATCATGCCGAGTGCGTTGCCACAGGTCGTGTACCGTGCTTTTTAGATAGGTTACGATGCCATTGCCTATCAGTGCTTCCCGCACTTGCTCGCTCAGCACTGCCCCGCCTCCCGTTGCCAAAACGATGTTGCGGTGGCGCACTAATTCTTGAATTACACTAGCTTCGCGCTGACGAAATCCAGCCTCACCTTCAACATCAAAAATATGAGGAATAGTAACCCCGGTGCGTTTTTTTATTTCATCATCACTGTCTATAAAAGTTTTACCGGTTCGATGGGCGAGAATTTTTCCTATGGTCGTTTTTCCAGAGCCCATCATTCCCACCAGAAAAATATTGCCGGATGAGAGTTTGTTTGGAAATGAATTTTCTATTTGCATATGGGTATTTCTAAAAGTTCAAAATCCTAAGCGAGATAAGGCGCGATAAAAATTTTAGCGCGGTGCATATGGTTTATATGCAAGCGTTAAAATTTTTTGAGCAACGCAGTATCGCGACGGAGTTTGGATTTTTAAAGCTGCCCATGTGTAGATTGTAGCGGAAAAGTCAGTCTAGTCGCAGGTCCAATAAAAAAGCCCGGCATCGCCGGGCTTCGATTCTTAACTGCAATTTCAGCGCAAATTCAGGCTGTCCTTTAAGATTTTTGGTGTGATAAATATTAACAATTCTTTTTTTGCATCGCTTTTTAGCTCGTTTTTGAATAGCCAGCCGATAAGTGGCAGATCACCCAGAAGCGGAATCTTGTTTTCAGTGAAGATATTGTCCTGTGTATATACACCACCAATCACCACCGTTCCACCATTTTCAACTAGCACTTGGGTGCTGACCTTCTTGGTGTTGATGCTGGGAATGCCGAAAAATATGGTGCCCACCGTATCCTGATTCACATCTATGATCATGCTGACATTATCATCTGGCGTGATCTGGGGGGTAACCTTAAGACTTAGAACTGCTTTTTTGAACTCGATTCGCGTACCTAGGGCGCTGAAGGTTGCATACGGAATTTCAACGCCAGCTTCAATTGATGCCTCTATTCCGTTTGCCGTCACGACGCGCGGACTAGCAATGGCTTTAGTTTTGCCATCTACTTCGGAAGCCGTCAATTCCAGCGTCAGTATCTTGGTAGGGTCGGCTCCAAACACCGAAAGATTCAAGTCTCCGCCCTGACCAAAAGTCCCGCCTGGCAAATTTATGCTGCTAGATGAACCCGTGCCACTAACAAATCCATTGGGCAGAACTGCATTGGTGAGTGGGCCAGAAGACCTCAGTCGTCCTCCTAGGTTACGTTTGAAGGTATCTCCGGCTTCTACAAAACGTGCCTCTATCATCACTTGGCGCACCGCCACATCAATTTGACTGATGAGCTTACGAACCTCTTCTAGGCGTGATAACGTGTCCTGCACAAATACCGTGTTGGTGCGTTGATCCACGACTGCGCTACCACGTTTGGACAGCATGCGTTGATCTTTGTTGGTTAATAAGGCAGCTACTTCATCACCCTTCTGATAACTAAGTTTGAAACTTTCGGTGCGCAAAATTTCAAGCTCCGCTATATCCTGTGAGGCGGCCAGACTTAATTTTTCTTTGGCTGCAAACTCCTCGCGTGGGGCAACCTGAATGACATTGCCGTTCTTACGCATATCCAGTCCGCGTGTGTCGAGAATAATCTGTAGTGCCTGATCCCACGGCACATCTTTCAAGCGCAAGGTCAGATTGCCGTTGACGGTATCGCTGATGACCATGTTCAAATTGGTGAAGTCAGCAATCACGTTCAGCGCTTCGCGCACCGCGATATTCTGAAAACTCAGTGTCAGTTTTTCCCCGGCGTAACCAAGTTGAGTGCCCTTCACCAGCTTATTAGGGTCTTCAACTATGGCTTTGACTTCTACGATAAATTTATTGTCTGTCTGGTAGGCAATATGCTCCCAAAAACCCTTGGGTTGAATAACCATGCGCACATTGTCGCCCTGCACGAAGGTGTCAATATCTACTATAGGCGTACCGAAATCCGTCACATCCAGCTTGCGTTGAAGGTTGCGCGGCAAATTTGTTTTGATGAAATCCAGAATCAATCCTGTGCCTTGGGTTTTGACATCTATGCCGACGCCTGCATCTGACAGGTCTATCTGAACCCGCCCTTCGCCATTTTTACCCCGGCTAAAATCAATGTCGCGCAAGTTGAATTTCTGCATGCCCAGTGGCGCTTCGGCAAATCGCACCGTCTTTGTATCAACTGCAGTGTTGGCTGCATTTCCTTGTAGTGTAATTAGCAAATTATTGCCTTCTACGCGCGTGTCATAGACCAACATTTGATTCAGATTAATCACTAATCGGGTGCGGTTGCCAGCCTGCACGATGTTGGCGCTGCGTACCTCGCCTACTCCAAATTCCTGCGTGGACTTACCCAAGCCGTTTGTTGTGCCAGGAAAGTCAAAAGCAATGCGCGGAGGAGTGTTGATCGCAAAATTCAAAGGAGTGCTGGCAGGTGCAGTTTTGAGCCCCACCGTAAGCAATAGTTTGTCATCCGACAAGCTGCTGAGGTTGAGAGACTGTATGCTGTTGGCCGTATCCGAATTTTCGGGGGCGGAATCTTGCGCTTGGGCAGTGTATGCACTGATCATTAATGCCGCAACAGCGAGCTTGAAAATGATGTTGGTTGAGTGTTTAAGCAATCTCATACGTTTTACTCCTGATCATTCTAACAATGGCAAAATGCTGATGCGTTCTATCCAGTCTCCAAGGCTATCTTGTATCTGTTCCTTGACACTAATTTCGACATCTGTCACGGATAAAATTTTGCCGAAATTAGGACCCAAATAATTTCCCGCCTTGACTCGGTGTATTTTTCCATCTGGTGAACGAACAATCGCATGACCCACACCTGCTTGGTAAAGATAGCCCACCATTTTAATGCCTTCCAACGGAACTTCTTCCAGTGGTTCCTTGGCGCGCGCCATGTCTGGCTGATTGATACCTGCGTTACCGCCGCCCTTAGTTTCCGATTTGCGGGGTTTAAATGGGTCAGGCAATGCCAGTGAATTATCGTAGGTGAAGGGTTCGTAGGGTTTAAGCTCAGGTGGTGGATCCACCTTGCCGCGCATATCAGCACCGGCATTTTTTACAAAATCACGCAAATCCTGAAATTCTTCGCCACCGCAACCGCTCAGCAGCAACATGCTTAACATCATCAAGTTGGCAGTGAACTTCATTTTTTCGCTCCAGCTACTGGTTGGGTAGCTTTTTTCTGGGCAGCTTTTTGCGCAGCCAACTCTTCCTCATCCAAGTAGCGATAAGTTTTGGCCATTGCATCCATAGCCAGTTGTCCGCTGGCCATGGTGGCTATGTTAACTTCACTGAGTGACACGATGCGCGGTAATTGCCCTATGTCACTGGCAAATTTGCCTATGTCATCATAATTTCCGGTTACTTTTAAGGCTATAGGCCGTTCAGCAAACACGCCTGTGATAACTTCAGCGCTGGGGCGGAATAATTCAAATAATAAACCACGCCCCAGACCCGCTTGATTAATATCTGTCAGCAGCGCATCCATTTCTGATTTGCTGGGCAACTGTTTAAGTAAAGAATCGAAAGACTGTTTAGTCTCAGTCAATTTTTTCTTGATAATATCCAAATTGACGGCTACTCTTTTTTTAGCTTCAAAATCTTGTTTCAGCGCAACTTCTTTCTCTTGAGCAGCACCCAACATTTCCCATTGCCCCATCCAATCGAACACAGCACCTGCCGCAATCACCGCTACAAAAATCGCTACTAAGGCACTGATTTTTATGAGCCAAGGCCAGCCACCCGGGTCTTTGGGGTTAATATTTTTTAGGTCTTCCAGAAAATTCATTATTTACCCTGGCCTTTCTTGTCGGTAATTTGCGCTGGTGTAGCAGCAGCTTCCGGCAATTGCTGGGTCAAATAGAATTCGAGGGAGAATTCACTCAAGCGCGCACCATTGGTGGTGGTGGCGACTATCTGTATCAATGAGGGTGCTTCCAACCAAGGTGAGCTTTCAATCGAGCGCATCAAGGTTGAAACTCTGGCATTCGATTGGGTATAGCCTACCAAATTAATTTTAGTGCCTACCTGCTTCATCGTTTTTAGATAAACGCCTTCCGGCAGTATGCGCAACATTTGATCGAGCAAATGAACCACATCCGAGCGAGTACTTTGTAATTTTTCTACTACGGTCTTACGTGAATCAAGCGCAGCAATTTCTGCTTTTAATTGGTTGATTTCAGAAATTTGCTTGTCCAGCAGGACAATTTCATCGTTGAGATATTGATTGCGGCGTTCTTGATACTCTATCTGCGAATTGATGGAAACATGCACCAAGCCGACTACGATGGCTCCCACTAGCAGGGAAATAACGCCAAACGCGATAAATTGAATTTGCAACGCTTTGCGCTTTTCTGCACGGTGCGGCAATAAGTTAATGCGTATCATGTGGGGTCAAACCTCCGCAGTGCGAGGCCGCAGGCTATCATCAGCGAAGGCGCATCAACCTGTAATTGGCGGGGTTTGATGCGGTCAGACAAAATCATTTGGGCAAAGGGGTTGGCAATGAGGGTTTTTATTTGGGTGCGTGTTGCCACTGCATCATCCAAGCCCGTCAGTGCGGCGCAGCCCCCGGCCAAAACTATGTAATTCACCTCGCTGAATTGAGTGGAGGTAAAAAAAAGTTGAATGGCGCGTGATACCTCGCCTGCCACATTATCCAGGAAGGGTGATAGCACATCATTTTCATAATTTTCCGGCAATCCACCGTTGCGCTTGCCTGCTTCTGCTTCATCGGCAGATAGTCCGAATACATTCTGAATCATCTGGGTGAGCTGTTCGCCCCCCAACTGTTGATCGCGTGCATAAACGGATTGCCCGTTACGCAGCACATTCAGGTTCATCACGTGGGCGCCAATATCCAGCATCGCTACGCACTGATCCAGTGCGCCATCCGGTAATTGAGAGCATATTTGATCAAAAGCCAATTCCGCAGCATAAGTTTCAACATCAATGACCACTGCCTTGAGTCCGGCTGCTTGAGCCGCCGCAACACGATCTTCCACGTTGGCTTTGCGCGATGCGGCTAACAACACCTCAACTTCAGCCGCATTGCCCGGCGCCGGGCCGATCACCTGAAAATCCAGATTCACTTCTTCTATGGCAAACGGGATATACTGATTGGCTTCTGCTTCAACCTGATATTCCAGATCTTTTTCGCGCAAACCACTAGGCAGCAGAATTTTTTTGGTAATCACAGCAGCGGCAGGAAGCGCTAAGCTGACATTTTTGATGCGCGATCCCGTGCGCTTCCAGGCACGTTGTATGCTGTCTGCAACAGCTTCGAGATTGTTGATGTTGCCATCGCTGACCGCATCTTTGGGTAATGGCTCGATGGCGTAGCGCTCTATTGTGTAACCCGTTTTTTTAGGTAATTCACTTAATTCCACAATCTTGACGGAAGACGAGCAAATATCAATCCCAATTAAAGGTGGAGACTTGGCGCTCAGAAAATCCAATGGGATATCAAAATTTCCTTTAATCATAGGCCGATTAGAGCTTTTCCGTACAAAGTGGTTTAAAGCCTACCAATAACTATAGCTTATGTAAAGCTTTTTTTGCATAATGCCCAAGTTGATCTGGGATCAAATTTTACTATTTATGAAGATACTGCAATAAGGATGGAATGAATGTTTGACACGAATAAAAAATGGCAATCTATTGTAATAAGCTGCTTGCTTGCTGCTTGTACCTCGCTCCCTAAACCGCCCGCACAAGACGTAATAAAGCCGCTAGCCGTGCTGCCCTCTGCGCCAGCATTCGCAGTCAGCAAATGGGAGATGTTGCCGGACTGGCAAACGCTAAACCTCGCACCATCTCAGCCCGCCTTATTGCAAAGTTGTCTTGTGCTGAAAGCAAAACCGCAATGGCAGGGGGCATGCACCCAAGCCCAAGGTTTGTCCGCCGATGACAGCGCCGCATTGCGCGCATTTTATGAAGAATGGTTTACGCCTTATCAGGTGTTCAATCCCGATGGCTCTGAACAGGGGATGATTACTGGCTATTATGAACCCCTGCTGCTGGGGAGTCGGGTAAAGACCCACCGCTTTCGCTATCCACTGTATGCAGTGCCAGATGATATGTTGACGATTGATCTGAGCGAGGCCTATCCGCAACTCAAAGATTTTCGTCTGCGCGGTCGTCTGCAAGGCAAGCGCGTAGTGCCTTATAGTAATCGCGCCGAGATTGATGCTGGAACTGATGCGCTTAAGGGGCGCGAACTATTCTGGGTAGAGAATGCCGTCGAACTGTTTTTCTTGCAGATTCAGGGTTCGGGGCGAATTGAGTTGGCAGATGGTTCGCAAGTCAAAGTAGGCTATGCCGAGCAAAATGGTTACCCCTACGTTTCTATAGGCAAGAAGCTGGTGGAAGGGGGAGAGCTTAAGTTGGAAGAAGCCTCGATGCAGGGTATCAAGCTATGGGCAGAAAAAAATCCAGAAAAACTCACTGCGCTATTGGAACAGAATCCCAGCTATGTTTTTTTCCGCGAATTGCCGGAAAATCTGTCTGCCCCGCTGGGCGCGCTGGGAGTGCCGCTCACCAATGAATACAGCCTGGCAATAGATCCGCGCACTATTCCTTTGGGCGCGCCGGTGTTTCTTGCTACTACTTATCCTAATGACAGCGCCCCGCTCAACCGCCTGATGCTGGCTCAAGATACGGGTGGTGCCATCAGGGGCGCGGTACGCGCCGATTTTTTCTGGGGATTTGGTGAATCAGCCGGAGCACTGGCGGGCAAAATGAAGCAGCAGGGACGGCTGTGGGTGTTGTTTCCTAAGGGCGGAGAGCCGGAGCTGAACTAAGTATGGATGCCTCGCCCAAGCTATCCCTATCTGTGCAGTATGCCGTTGACGCAAGCAATTTGCCGACGCGACCACAATTTCGCCGTTGGATGCAATGCGCTTTACAGCGTGATGTAAAAATTGTGCTGCGTATCGTGGGTCAGGCAGAAGGCCGCAAGCTGAACAAAAATTATCGTGCTAAAGACTATCCCACCAATGTGCTGACCTTTGCCTATCACGACACGGATCCTTGGTCGGGTGACATCGTCATGTGCGCGCCTATCGTGGCAAAAGAAGCGCACGAACAGCATAAGACATTGGCCGCTCATTATGCCCACCTCGCCATCCACGCCGCCTTGCACCTGCAAGGCTACGACCATGAAAACGAAGCGGATGCCACGGAAATGGAAGCACTGGAAACTGCATTGCTGGCAAAATTAAGGTATGCTGATCCCTACCGCTATTCAGTTACACCTCACAAGTAAAAGATGGATTCATCCGAAAGCAACAAAACCGAAGGCAATAAACCTAGCCTGCTAGAACGACTCTCCACCATGTTGTTGCGCGAACCAGAAGATCGCGAACAATTGGTGGGTCTGCTGCACTCCGCCTACGAACGCAATCTGTTGGATGCCGATGCCCTGTCTATGATGGAAGGCGTGATGCAGGTAGCAGAGCAACAGGTACACGAAATTATGATCCCGCGCGCGCAGATGGATGTCATAGACATCAGCCAGCCACCGGAGCAATTTATTCCTTTCGTCATCGAGACCGCGCACTCGCGCTTTCCGGTCATTGATGGCAACAAAGATAATATTATCGGCATCCTGCTGGCCAAAGACTTGCTGCGCTATTACGCAGGTGAAGAGTTCAATGTGCGCGATATGTTGCGCCCGGCTATATTCGTGCCGGAGTCCAAGCGTCTGAATGTATTGCTGCGCGATTTTCGCAGCAACCGCAATCACATCGCGCTGGTGGTAGACGAATATGGCGGGGTGTGCGGCATGGTTACCATCGAAGATGTGCTAGAGCAAATCGTCGGCGACATTGAAGATGAATATGATTTCGACGAAGATGAAGATAATCTAATACAAAGCAGCGATGGCAATTGGCGGGTCAAGGCAGCCACGGAGATTGCAGATTTTAACGCGGCGCTCAACACCTCCTTGAGTGACGAAGAGTATGACACCATCGGTGGTTTGGTCATCAAGGCTGCGGGACAATTACCCAAGCGCGGAGATCGGCTTGCTATCGGCAATTTGGAGTTTACCGTTTTGCGCGCAGACAGCCGCCGTCTTCATTCATTGCTGGTTGAGCGCATGCCAGCGGAGCAAGAACAGCCCTAGCAGCCTGTCGGACTTGAAGGAAATCGGTGAAATATGCCCTCGGCCAGCCATATTCCCGCTTAATGCTGTAGCGCTCTAAGCAACAATCGAGTCGCCAATACCAGCAACAACACCGCGAACATTTTTCGCAATAATCCTATCTTCATGCGATGCGTGGCCTTGGCACCCAGTGGCGCGGTCAGAACGCTGGCAATCGCCACCCACAGTAGCGCTGGCACATAGACAAAACCTAGGCTAGGATTGGGCAGTGTGGGTATGTCCAAGCCTGAAAAAATATAGCCCGCCGTGCCGCCCACGGCAACGGGAAAGCCAATGGCGGCTGAAGTGGCAATGGCGCTGCGTAGCGTCACATTGCACCAGATCAAAAATGGAATCACAACTGTGCCGCCGCCTATGGATACTAAGCTGCTGATCCAGCCGGTGAATGCGCCAGTGAGCGTCATGCCCGCTGCGCCGGGTAGTTGGCGTGCGGCATGAGGACGAATGTCGAGCAAAATTTGCGCTGCGGCAAGATACACAAACACCGCAAAAAATAGTCCCAGTGCCTGCGGCGAAATAGTCCCAGCAAACAACGCACCCAATAATCCACCTAGCAGAATACCGGGAGTGATAGTGCGTACTACGCGCCAGTTGACCGCACCATGTTGGTGATGTTTACGCATACTGGCCAGCGAAGTAAACAAGATCGTGGCCATGGTCGTGCCCAGCGCCAAATGCAGATTGTGCTCTGTGGGGAAATGCTGCTTATCAAACAGTAGCAACAGGACTGGCACCAGCAGCAGCCCGCCGCCAATCCCAAATAATCCGGCAAAAAAACCAACGACCGCGCCCAATGACAGATATGCGAGCACCCACTCCAAATCAATCATGGGTCAGCGTGTTAGTCACAAATTTCCACTCAGATGGGTCAAGCGGTGTAATAGATAAGCGGTTGCCGCGTTGCAGAATACGCATGTTTTCAAGTTGTGGGTGCTGACGCAGATCAGCCAGCGGAATGAAGCGGATTTTTTTCACCAGTTGCACATCCACATTAAACCAGCGCGGGGTTTCCAGCGTGGCCTTGGGATCAAAGTATTTGCTGCTGCGCTTGAACTGTGTCGCATCGGGATAAGCGGTGCTGGCAACACGCGCAATGCCGGCAATGCCTGGCGGCTCGCAGCCCGAGTGATAGAACAACACGCCGTCACCCACCTGCATTTGATCGCGCATGAAATTGCGCGCCTGATAATTACGAACGCCATACCATGCTACGGTCTGGCTTGGCAGTGCAGCCAAGTCATCAATACCAACATCGTCTGGCTCTGATTTCATCAACCAATAACGCACAATTACTTTCTAAAAAAGAAATGCGGCTTGCGCCGCATTTCAAATAAAGCCCCCCGCCTGTGCCGTTGACCCAAAATCTTGAACCTGGGTTCAAGTGAGCCGGTTCCCGGTTACATCAGGTACATCCGCAAAGGATGCGCACAACAGTAACTTTAAAGGGTCGCAGCTTAAGCTATGCTTATTGGTTCAAAGAATTAATAAGTCTGACGAACACCGCAGGGGACAAACTAAAGGCCGCCTAAAACAACTCATCTTGTTCCGCAAGAGTCGCGTCTATGGTTGCCTGCATGGAATCCATTCTACGCTTAAATTCTGCCATGTCAAAACCACCGCCAAGGCGCGTGGTTAGCAGCTCGTGAGTAATATTCAAGGCCGACATAATGGCGATACGTTCGACCGATGCGATCTTGCCCAGATCGCGAATTTCGCGCATTTTTTTATCCAGATAAGCAACAGCATCCAGCAATTCTGCACGCTCTTCAACAGGGCATGCGACACGAAATTCTTGATCGAGGATGGTCACGTCCAAGGTTTTTACATCGCGGCTCATGCTTCTTCTTCCGGTAGTTGCGCCAATAACTGCGCTAGCCGTGCCTTGGCGCTGTCTATGGTGTCACTGTATTGGCGGCTTTGGCTCAACTCATGCGCCAAGTGTTGGCGCAGACTATTGTTTTCCGAGCGCAAACGTCGAGCCAATTGCGCTAATTGCGCCACCTTCTCTGCCAAAGTTTCTAGTTCTGCTTGCATGGGGCGAACTATAGTTTAATAAATCCTGACAAGTCAAATGGTAACAATGCTTTCTGAATGCTATTTGTAGTATAAGCTCATGGCCAAGGCAGTTCTAGAAATAGACCTCGTTCTGCGGTCGCATGGCAGATTGAGGACGCTATGTATAAAATGAGCATCCTAATGGGAGAGCAAGGTGCAAGAAAAAGTCATCCTAGTGACAGGCGGGGCAAAGCGTGTGGGCGCGGCAATATGTCGCAGATTGCACTCGTCAGGGGCAAATATCGCGCTTCATTTTCGCACTTCTGCACAGAGCGCTGAAAAAATACAGAACGAGTTACAGGCCGAACGACCCAATTCGGTACAAATACTTCAGGCTGATTTGCTTGATCCGCAAGCTCTGTCTAGTTTGGTTCTACAGACCATCAACCATTTTGGTCGGCTGGATGGGCTGGTCAACAACGCCTCTAGTTTTTTTGCTACTTCATTGGAAGATATTAACGAACAAAGTTGGCATGATTTGATCGGCACCAATCTGAAAGCACCACTACTATTGGCGCAAGCAGCAGCGGCAGAATTGCGCCGCAGCCATGGTGCTATTGTCAACATCATAGACATTCATGCCGAACGTCCCATGCACGGACATCTGCTCTACAGTGTAGCCAAGAGCGGGCTGGCTGCGCTTACGCGCGCTCTCGCGCAAGAGCTGGCTCCACAGGTGCGGGTCAATGCCGTGTCTCCGGGTGTTATAGTGTGGCCGGAGAATAGCGAGTGGGATGATGTAGAGCGGCGGCGCAAGCTCATTGCACACACCTTGCTCAAGCGCCAAGGTGAGCCAGAGGACATAGCGCGAACGGTGCAATTTTTAATCAACGACGCGCCTTATATTACTGGTCAAATTATTTCGGTAGATGGCGGGCGCAGTATTAATATCTAAGCGCCATTACCTAATTTTTAGTATTGCACAAATTTATGAACGATATAACACAGCCTATCCACTTCGAGCACCACTCCTCCAATTTCAGCCGCTTGCGTGGTCGCCTGGAACAGCAAGTAGGGCGCGCCATAGGCGATTTCAACATGATCGAGCAAGATGACACGATCATGGTGTGCATGTCTGGCGGAAAAGATTCCTACACCTTGCTGGAAATCCTACGCACCTTGCAAAAGCGCGCACCCATTGACTTCCGGCTGATCGCAATGAATTTGGATCAGAAGCAACCCGGCTTTCCCGATCAAGTGCTACCGGATTATTTCAAGTCCATAGGTATCGAATATCACATCGAAACTCGTGATACCTATTCCATCGTTAAGGAAAAAATTCCAGAAGGTAAAACCACATGCTCTCTGTGTTCGCGCTTGCGTCGCGGAATTATCTATCGCGTGGCTGGCGAATTGGGCGCTAACAAAATCGCGCTAGGACACCACCGCGATGACATGATAGAAACACTTTTTTTAAATATGTTTTTTGGGGGCAAGCTCAAAGCCATGCCACCCAAACTGGTCACCGACAAAGGCGACCATGTCGTGATTCGTCCACTTGCTTATTGTGCTGAAAAAGACATCGCTCGTTTCGCCCGCGTGATGGAATTCCCCATCATTCCGTGCAACCTGTGCGGCGCGCAGGAAAATTTGCAGCGCCAAAATATCAAGGAAATGCTGACCGCTTGGGAGCGCCAGTATCCCGGTCGCAGTCAGTCTATCTTTACCGCCATGCAAAATATAAAACCCTCGCAATTGTTTGATGGAAATTTATTTGACTTCAAGAATATCAAAGTGGGCGATGTGGTGGATGAGGGAGATGTGGTGTTCGATCACTCATAAAGTATGGATTAAAGCTGCCACCTAAACATTTATTACAATTCGCTCATGTCAGAATTTTTCGCCCTCGTTCCAGCCGCAGGTTTTGGTGTCCGCATGGGTACAGACCTGCCCAAGCAATACTTGGCCGTAGCCGGTCAACCCCTGATTTATCATGCCTTGATCACATTGTGTTCTAACGCCGAGATAGACACTGTCTTTGTGGTACTTGCACCGGATGACGCACACTGGCATCAGTATGATTGGTCGCATTTTGGCGATAAATTGCATCCCTTGTTTTGTGGTGGTGCCACACGCGCAGAAAGCGTAATGAATGGCCTAGCGGCAGCTGAATTAGAGTTGGACGACTGGGTGCTGGTGCATGATGCTGCACGACCTTGCTTAAGCCAATTACAACTAGCGCGATTGATTGCGGAGCTGCGTGATGATGAAGTGGGCGGTCTATTGGCGGTACCTGTGGCGGATACCCTAAAGCGCGCAGATGCCGGGCAACGTATTGCAGGCACAGAAAATCGCGATGGCTTGTGGCAGGCGCAGACGCCGCAGATGTTTCGCTCCGGGTTGTTGTTACAAGCACTGCACGCTACGCCCAATGTAACGGACGATGCCTCTGCGGTAGAGGCGTTAGGGCTGTACCCGAAATTGGTGGCGAGTGACTCAACTAATTTTAAGGTGACTTATCCAGAGGACATCAGGCTGGCGGAGTTGCTGTTGATGCAAGGAAAAACATAATGCGTATCGGGCAGGGTTTCGATGTTCACCAGTTGGTCGTAGGGCGCAAGCTGATTATCGGCGGAGTGACCATTCCTTTTGAGAAAGGTTTGCTGGGTCACTCTGATGCAGACGTATTGCTGCATGCAATTTGCGATGCGCTGTTGGGCGCAGCGGCGCTGGGCGACATAGGGCGGCACTTTGCCGACAGCGATGCTAAATATAAAAATATAGACAGCCGAATTTTGTTGCGCGAGGTGGCGCGCATGGTGGCCGACGCCGGTTTTAAAATAGCCAACGTAGATGCCACAATCATCGCGCAAGCACCCAAAATGGCACCGCATATAGAAGAGATGGTCAAGAACATTGCGGCTGATTTGCACGTTGCGACAAGCGCTGTCAACGTGAAAGCGACCACCACTGAAAAGCTGGGCTACACCGGGCGCGGCGAGGGCATCGCGGCACAGGCGGTGGCGTTGTTGCTGTGATGCGTTTGCTGGCACTGGAAACTTCCACCGAGTATTGTTCGGTTGCTTTATGGCAGGACGGCGATATTTCCAGCCGCAGCGTCTTGGCCGGGCAAAAACATTCCGAATTGCTGATCGCCATGGTGGATGAAGTGTTGCGAGTGGCGGGGGTCAAGCTGGCGCAACTGGATGGCATTGCCTTCGGCACAGGGCCGGGTTCATTCACCGGGGTACGCATTGCCTGTGGCGTGACGCAAGGGTTGGCGCTGGGTGCAGACTTGCCGGTGGTGGGCGTATGTACCCTGCAAGCGTTGGCACATGCCAGCGGCCATGAGCAAGTAATCGCCGCATTAGATGCGCGCATGAGTGAAATTTATCATGCTGCTTATGAAAAGCGAGCGGGGGTATGGGTAACGGTATGTGAACCAAGTTTGTGTGCGCCGCAACAGACACCGCCCGTTCAAGGTGCGAACTGGTTCGGTGTGGGCAGTGGCTTTGGAGTGCACGGCGCAGCATTGGGTGAGCGCTATGCTGGGCAATTAACAGGTAGCGATGCTCAAGCTGTACCCCAGGCCAGCGCAATTGCCCAGCTTGCAGCGCCAGTATTTAGCGCTGGGCGCGGCGTAGATGCAGCACTGGCTACGCCGCTTTATCTGCGCGATAAGGTGGCGCTTAAAACTTCTGAGCGGCAATGATGCGTGACATGGTGCTGGCCGATTTAGACCGGGTGCTGGCCATCGAACAGCGCGTCCATCGCTACCCGTGGACACGCGGAAATTTTATGGATGCGCTGAATAGCAAATATT
The DNA here is from genome assembly GCA_043755195.1 of Gallionellaceae bacterium. Taxonomy (GTDB): domain Bacteria; phylum Pseudomonadota; class Gammaproteobacteria; order Burkholderiales; family Gallionellaceae; genus Nitrotoga. The sequence continues at coordinate 5,158 of JAYUTK010000027.1, read as the reverse complement.
CATGCCGGGTGGACGAAGAGCAGGAGCAGATGCTGGGTTATATCGTCTTCATGCCGGTCGTAGATGAGATGCACTTGCTTAACATCAGCATCGCTGCCGAGTATCAACGCCAGGGGCGAGCTACTGCGCTGCTGAATGAGATGTTGCAAGCTGCACAAGATTTGAATATGCAGCGCATCATTCTGGAGGTGCGCTCTTCCAACCTGGCGGCGCTGGCTTTGTATCACAATGCGGGATTCCGCGAGTTGGCTGTGCGGCGCAATTACTATCCGACGGGTATCGGGCGCGAGGATGCGGTGGTAATGGAGTATAAATTGTGAGTGCTAAATTATGAGAAGCAGGCAACAAGAAATACTGCGCGAACTGAATCTTTATCCGCTGTGGCGGCTGCGCGCTGACCCTGTTCCGGCACACAGCAGTTTGAGCAGAGGTGCAGCCGATACTCAACAAGCAGATGTTGCTACACCATCTTTCGCCAGCCTGGATGAATTAAAAGCTGCGGTTAAAAATTGCACTTTGTGCAATCTGCGCGCCGGTTGCAGCCAGACCGTATGCGGCGTCGGCGATGAAAAGGCTGATTGGTTGTTTGTCGGCGAAGCGCCGGGCGAAAATGAAGACGCACAGGGCGAACCCTTTGTAGGGCAAGCGGGCAAGCTGCTGGACAACATGCTGGCGGCCATGAAATTGAAACGTGGCATCAATGTTTACATCACCAATGTCGTCAAATGTCGGCCACCGGATAATCGCATTCCACATGCTGACGAAATCGCACAATGCCTGCCTTATCTGGCGCGACAAATTCAACTGATACAACCCAAACTCATCGTGGCGCTGGGCAAAACTGCCGCGACCACATTGCTGGGATGTGATGACACCCTCACTAATCTGCGCGGCAAGGTACACCACTATCAGGGCATTCCGCTGGTGGTGACGTATCATCCCGCTTACTTGTTACACGCTCAGCAGGAAAAGGCTCAAGCATGGCAAGATCTATGCTTGGCTTTAACAACGATAAAAAAATAATATCTTAAGGGGATTGGGCATGTCGAAAATAATTAATAAATTAAGGGTGCTGGTGGTTGAGGACAATCAATCTACCGCCGATACCATCAAAGCTTATCTCGAACGCATGGATATTCGAGAGCCGCTTATGGCGGCGAGCGGTCAAGCTGCCATCGAGCTATTCAAGAAAAATCGCCCGGACATAGTTTTGCTGGATGTCATGTTGCCCGACATTGATGGCTTTGAAGTAGCCAAACAGATACGGGCGTTGGAACAGGGCGGCGATTGGGCGGCAATTATTTTTCTGACCAACCAAGCCAAAGATGAAGATTTGGCGCGTGGCATCGAGGTCGGTGGCGATGACTATTTGATTAAGCCAGTCAGTGAAGTGGTGCTGAATTCCAAGGTCAGAGCCATGCGTAGGCTGGTTGAAATGCAGCGCATGCTGGTTGATGTGACGCATCAGATGGGTACCGCCAACATGGAATTGCAACGGCTATCCACCACCGACGGCTTAACCGGCATTGCCAATCGGCGCTTCTTTGATGAATCACTGCTGCGCGAATGGCGGCGCTGTACGCGCATGGGAGCAGCCATGTCGCTGATAATGATAGACGTGGATCACTTCAAGTTATACAACGACACCTATGGCCATCAGGCCGGCGATGAATGTCTCAAGGCCGTGGCCAAGCAAGCGGCGCTGAGCATTACCCGTGCGACCGATATGGCGGCGCGATATGGCGGCGAAGAATTCGTGCTGATTCTGGGCGAAACGGATTTGAACGATGCCAAATGGGTGGCTAATCTGGTGCGGCAACATATCAGCGATTTGAGGCTGCCGCATGAAGCATCGGAGTTTGAGCACGTCACCATCAGTTGCGGCGTTGTTTCGGTCAAGCCCAATGTCAAACTACCGCTCGAAACTTTTGTGCATTCTGCTGACCATGCTTTATATCTGGCCAAAAAGCAGGGACGCAACTGCGTGGTGAGTGGGGAGTATGGGCAGGTTGGGCAAGCCTAACCTCTCTAAGGTGTTGGGGTTGATTATTGAGCGCGTCTGGTCAAATACGCGCTGTGTTGGAAAACCAAGGCTTGCTTTCAGTTTGGGAAAATCAAAAGATAATCAACCGCTCACTGGTTTTGAAAACATCATTAAGATCATCATTTGAGCGGACTGGCACTTGAAATAAATAACCCACTCAAAAATATTCCCCCAGACATCCCGCCTAACACACCAGACCCCCAGCCCGCCCTCACCCAAAGCCACCTATGACCCATGTAATGCAGCCTTTTTGGACGATATTTTGTTGCACTTTGATTCAAGCGCAAGATAATTTTAGGCCGGGGCAGTGTAGTCTTTGCGATGGATGGTGAGGTGTGGTTGCTTGGTAATGAGCAGCTGGTCAGGAGGGCGTGAGAAGGTTTGGATTTTAACAGGGACGGGGCTGGTGGGCTGGCTGCTTGAATCAATGGAGATGGACGCTATTGATTACCTAAACTATTCGACTCCGGTACCTTTAGTTCCGCAGTAAGTTCATGATCATTCCTTCATTGTAAGCTCGGTCGGGGATGCGCCGAAGATCGCCTCGGCATCCTTGGTGCCCAAGTCCACAAGCATTTTCTTGTAAATCGGATCAAATCGCATGGTTCCGGTAATCAGCCCAAGGATGGGTTGGTCGAGCGAAGTTGCCTTGGAAGGGCCAATGAAAATTATCTTCGCATCACCGATATTCGGACCGAAAGGCGGAGCAGTTGGAAACGGTCCCGGCGACATTGGTTCGAATTTTGCAAGAAAAGATCGAGACTGTTTTGCCAGTGCTTTTGAAAGTTCGTCGCCTTTTGTGAAATAGTTGGCAGGTAATGACTCGATCCATTGCTTTCGCATTTCATCAGCGGCGGCATCGTTTTCTGTTCTCGAAAAGAACGATTGCCGCCAGGTATCTTGGAGCTTCTGTTTGACCGTTGCTTCGTCGCCAAGCGTATCGCGGGCATTCAAGGCCACAACGATGATGTATTCGGGGTTCGCCTCCACCGCAGGCAGGAGTGGCAGGTTGTCGGCAAGACCACCGTCCACAAACACGTCATGAAATTCGCGACCGAATGGATTCGGGCGTTTGCGCACTAGCGCACGGAACGCAAATGGAATTGCCGAAGAAGCGCTGAGAACCCACGCTGGGTCTGGTGTCTTGGTCAGGTCAATATATTCTGGCACCCATTCTGCAAGCGGCTCTGCTTGTCTCCAGGCGTCCCAGTTTCTGAGGTGGTATTCCCCGGTGAACGGAACGTAATGGTATCGCTGATCAAGCGGATGAACTTTGAAAGGATCGCAGTAAACGCTGTGGCGTGTCAAAGTGGCGACCACCGGACCAGAACAGTTTGAAAAAATCTTGTTTTCATCCGCCAGCTTCTTGATTGCTGCGTCAAGGGATTTGCGCTCGTAGAGCGGCGAGATACGCACGATTTTGTGGAGAAGCCAGAGTCCCTGGAACCGCAGGACTACGAGTAGCACCCAGAACAGTGGTCCAAGCCAGAATGACCACCCGGGCAGATGCTGTGTAGGGAAGCCAATAAACCAAACGCCGGCAATGGTTAGCGCAGCGCCAGAAACGCAGATCCAATTCGCGAATCTGACCCTTGCCTTGGGTTGTTTGGAGAACAGGGGAAGCGCATAACCGCCAGTGTTAAGCCAGTTGAGAAAACTAGCATCCTGCCTCGCAGTAAACCAGCAAAAGACAAGGCCAAGTCCGGCACAGGCCAGCAAAAGCCTGGCGTTTTGAGACACAACTTGATCGTGGAGTTTAGCCGGCAGATAAATGATGAGAAGAGCGATTGCCGAACAGAATAAGATTACGCCAATGACAAGGGAGGAGAAAATCAGCAAATGCGCCAGTATGATGGCAAGGACACCTAGGAGGGGGTTGCGTCCCCTCTCCAGAACATTGGCCGCAATGACGTCATCCCAGGTTTTCTCCGCCAGATCAGGGTCGCCACTGGCGATGAGCAACGCATTCAATGCACCTACCGACGTCCCGCTAATCGTGCAGAATCTTCTAATGCCATGGCTCCAAAGCACCCGCCAAACGCCGAGTTCGTACGCCCCCTTTGCTCCGCCACCCATCAAGACGAGAGCCACGCGCTGGCTCCTGCGAAGCGCCTCAAGTTCTATAGGTGAGATGTATTGCAAAATTTGCATTGAGTGACTAAGAAGGCAATGTGTTTAGCTTAACAGTGATTAAGAAATTTAAAGGAGTCAGCATTGTATTGTTTTTTTGATATGCGATGCTGACCCCTTTAGTTCCCTTAATTTCAATAAAATCACCAACAATCCAATTGCGCCTGCTATAATCTGGTCAGACTGACTAGATGTAGGAGAACATCATGCAAACATGGCAACTTCAGGAAGCAAAGGGCAAGTTCAGCGAGGTCGTCAAACGTGCGCAAAGCCAGGGGCCGCAAAACATCACTGTGCATGGCGAACCGGTTGCCGTGCTGCTTTCCCGTCGCGATTATTTGAAGCTCACCCACCCCAAACCCAGCCTGGTCGAATTACTGCGGGCTTCACCGTTAGTGGGCAGTGATCTTAAAATTACCCGCGAACAAACTTCTACACGCAAAATCAAGCTATGAGCTACCTGCTCGACACCAACGTAATCTCAGAGCTGGTGCGCCCCAAGCCAGCCAAGGCAGTGCTTGCGTGGTTCGAAAACATCCCATCCGAAGCCCTGCATATCAGTGTGCTGACCTTGGGCGAAATCCGCAAGGGTGTTGAACAAATGCCCGATGGCGCGCGCCGCGAAAAGCTGCGCCTGTGGCTCGAACATGAATTGGTCGACTGGTTCGGCACCAGAATCCTGCTTGTAGACGTTCCGGTGGCAGACCGCTGGGGCAGGCTGATTGCGCAAATGGGAAGACCCGTACCCAGCATAGACAGCATGCTGGCAGCTACCGCCCTGCATTACGAACTACGCCTTGTCACGCGCAACCAAAAGGACTTTGGCTACCCCGGTCTGGAAGTCGTCAACCCTTGGGGTTAGAAATGCTACGAATCTAGACCTGGCCCAATACTGTTCGCTTAACCGTTCGTGGTGAGCTTGTCGAACCACCAGCCGCCAATTCATGCCCCCTTCGACAAGCTCAGGGCGAACGGATGGGTGCT